>JAFGNQ010000056.1 GCA_016926925.1 Candidatus Aminicenantota bacterium | reverse complement strand
CATTGTAGCATAGCAAATCTCAGCCTCACGGCAAAGTTTGGCCTCGGTGGCAGCGGTCATACCGATGATATCGCAACCCCAGGAGCGGTAAATGCCCGATTCCGCCTTTGTAGAAAACTGCGGACCCTCGATGCAGATGTATGTTCCCTTAGGGTGAACGCAAAAGCCAAGATCCCGTCCTGCTTGGAAGAGATGTTGAGCAAGTTCACCACAAACCGGATCGGCAAAACCGATATGCGCTGCAACGCCTTCTCCAAAAAAGGATCTCCTTCGATATGTCCTGTCGAAGAACTGATCGGCGAAGACGATATCCGTAGGACGCATCTCTTCCTTGAGCGATCCCACGGAGTTTGTGGCAATGATCCTTTCGACACCGAGCATCTTGAATCCGTAGATGTTGGCCCTGTAGTTGATATCCGAGGGAAGAAGAGAGTGTCCTTGTCCATGACGACTGAGGAAGGCGATCTTCTTCCCTTCGAGAAGTCCGATCACGTAGGCATCCGAGGGTTTCCCGTAAGGTGTATCCAGGTCGACTTTATCGAGGACCTCCAGCCCTTCGATGGCATACAACCCCGTTCCACCCAGCAGCCCGATTCCTGCCTTTGGCTGTTTGTGTTCCGTCATCGGTTTAAGCTCCCTTCTTAAATAACTATACCGAACCGTTCATGTTGTGCTCACAACAGAAGAACTAAAAAATGCTCAGCTTGCACATACCCGACTTGTATATAATTTCTCATGCATCAAGTCAAGAAGCGGAGGAACATGTATTTTTTTCAACATTCCGGAATGAAAAGACGCGGGCGGCTATGAAAGATGTTTGTGTTTTGCGGGCAATTTGGTTATCCTATGGCAGTAGGAAACTCGATGGATAACGAACAGAAAATACGTGAATTAGTGCCCATCCTCAGCCGGACCAGCCGGGTGGTTGTCCTCACAGGTGCGGGAATTTCGGCAGAATCGGGAATCCCGACTTTTCGGGGAGAGGACGGACTTTGGAAAAACTACAGAGCCGAACAGCTGGCCACACCTCAAGCCTTTTCCCAAGATCCGGGTCTCGTTTGGGAGTGGTATAACTGGCGAAGGGGTATCATAGGATCCAAAGACATCAACGATGGGCATAGAGTCCTGGCTAAATGGGAAGCCTTTTTCCCCTACTTCAACGTAATCACCCAGAACATCGACGGCTTCCATGCCAAGGCCGGATCGAAGAAAATTCTCGAGCTTCACGGAAACATCTGGAAGCTGAGATGCACCACAGAGAAGACGATCACGGAAAACCACGAGATCCCGCTTTCAGAGATCCCGCCCCGCTGTCCGGATTGCGGGGCGCTTCTCAGACCGCACGTCGTCTGGTTTGGAGAGTCTCTGGACGCCTCCGTTATACAGCAGTCATTTGCTCTGAGCACCAGCTGTGACGTAATGTTCGTCATAGGAACATCGGCAGTCGTACAGCCTGCCGCATCTCTACCCATAGCAGCCGCCGATGCAGGGGCCAAGATCGTGGAGGTCAATCCGGACCCCACCCCGCTCACTGTATACACTCATTTCTCCTTCAGGGGGAAATCCGGCGAAATTCTCCCTAAAATCGACAGAAAATTGTCCGAAACACTCCAACATTAAGAGGAAGTCAGTCCGATGAAATTCATTTACTTCGATGCGGTTGCAGGAATGAGCGGGGATATGATTCTGGGGGCCCTCCTCGACCTCGGAGTCCCACATAAGCTCTTTAAAGACAAAATGGCGGACCTGAAGCTTCCCGTTGAGATCCACATCAAGGAGACAAAAAGATCCTCTCTACGGGCGCTCAAGGTGGATGTCGAAGTCCGTCGGAACCAATCGGTCACGCGCAAATGGAACGACATCGAAAACCTCATAGGGAACGCATCCCTGAACCCGGACGTCAAAGGGATGTCCCTGGCTATTTTTCGCAAACTCTTCGAAGCCGAATCCCATGTCCACGGCCATAAATTCGAGAAGACACACCTCCATGAGGCGGGAGCGGATGATGCGATCATCGATATCGTAGGGTGTTCGTTTCTCTTGAACCATCTCAATATCGGCTCATTCTACGCATCACCTTTGAATGTTGGCCGGGGATGGGTCAAGACTTCGCACGGAATCCTACCCGTTCCACCTCCTGCAGTGGCTGAGCTCCTCAAAGGCATCCCCGCCTACTCGGCCTGGGTCAAGCAGGAATTGGTAACGCCGACAGGAGCGGCCATAGCGGCAACGCTGATCGAAAAGTTCCTGCCCTTCCCTGAAATCTGCTATGAGCGGATCGGATGCGGGGCCGGAAACAGAGATTTCCCCGATTTTCCAAACATTCTGCGGGTTTTTTTCGGAAAGAAAGAGGAATTCCATGAAGAGAAAGACATCTATCAAATCGAGACGAATATCGACGATTCGACACCTCAAGTTCTCGCTCATTTTTACGACAGAGCCTTCTCCTTGGGAGCTTTGGATGTTTTTATCTCTCCCATCCTCATGAAGAAGAACAGGCAAGCCGTGAAACTGACCGTATTGGCCGAGCTCGGCAAAATGGACAGTCTTGTCAAGGCTATTTTTAAAGAGACCAGCTCTATAGGGATCCGATACTTTCCGGTGGGCAGACGCACTCTCGAAAGAAAAACCGTTTTCATCGAGCTTATGGGAGATGAAATCCCGGTCAAAATTGCCTACCTGGAGGGCGAAGAAGTTAACGTACAGCCGGAATATGCGGAATGTTTGAAGGCGGCGGAAAAGCACAATACGCCCGTAAAAAAAATCATGGAAATGGTTAGAAGCGAATACTATCGAAAAGATAAGATAAAGAGGAAAGTATGACAGTAAAATCGCAGACTCCGAAAAATCAGAAAAACCCCACACCGACGATGAAGAGTCTTGTTAACCTTGGGAAGATCGAAAAAGGAGTTAAACTCATTCTGGAAGGAATCGGTGAAGATCCGCAGCGGCCCGGGATACAGAGAACCCCCAAACGAGTCGCAAGCATGTTTAAAGAGATTCTGGGAGGGCTTTGTGAGGACCCGGCCGTCCATATGAAAATCATCCAGGAAGAGAAGCACGATGAGATGGTGATCATCAAAAATATTCCGCTGTATTCGATGTGTGAACACCACCTGCTTCCGTTTGCAGGAGTGGCTCACGTCGCTTACATACCAAAGGAGGGCCGGATCGTGGGGCTCAGTAAGATTGCCCGAGTGGTGGAGAGTTTTGCGCGACGTCTCCAGGTTCAGGAAAGGCTTACCAAGCAGATAGCCGACCTCATCGATACACGTTTGAAACCACTGGGTGTGATGGTCGTCATAGAAGCGGAACACATGTGCATGTCGATGAGGGGCGCGAAAAAACCCAAATCACTGACCGTCACTTCGGCTGTCAGGGGTTCTTTCCGCTCCAGCGCCGCTACTCGCGCCGAAGCCATCAATCTGATAAAAGGAGGTTTCTCTGGTGGAAAAGAGCTCTAAGAGAACCTTCTACATCACAACACCCATCTACTATGTGAACGATATCCCGCATATCGGAAACGCCTACACAACCATCATTGCAGATGCCATCAGCCGCTTCAAAAAAATGACAGGTCATGACGTTTTTTTCCTCACAGGGACGGACGAGCACGGCCAGAAGATGGAAAAGTCGGCAGCTGAGAGAGGGCTCAAGCCTATGGAATTGGCCGATAGAAACGTGCAGCGGTTCAAAAATCTCTGGAAAGATCTGAACATTCAATACGACTATTTTATTCGGACCACAGAAGCCTTCCATGAAAAGACCGTCCAGAAACTCTTCAAAAAATTGATGGATAAAGGCGACATCTACAAAGGAATCTATGAAGGTTTTTATTGTGTATCCGACGAATGTTTTCTCTCAGAGGATGTCCCGCTTGAGGATGGCGACGAAAAAATTTGTCCGGATTGCGGAAAACCGGCGGGCAGACTGACCGAAGAAACGTATTTTTTCAGGTTGTCTGGCTATCAAAAGCATCTCTTGGATTTTTACGAAAAAAATCCATCCTTTGTCCGGCCGCAATCCCGCATGAATGAAGTCACGAGCTTCGTCAGGCACGGACTCAAGGACCTGAGTCTGACACGAACAACAGTCAAGTGGGCTATTCCGGTACTCGATGACAGAGAGCACACGATCTATGTTTGGTTCGATGCCTTATTCAACTATTTGACGGCTGTCGGTTACGATTGGAATCGGAATCAATATGAGAAATTCTGGCCGGCAAACGTTCATTTGATCGGAAAAGACATCATCCGGTTCCATGCCGTTTACTGGCCGGCTTTTCTCATGGCCTCGGGATTTCCTCTCCCCGAAACCGTATTCGCCCATGGATGGTGGATGCGGGACGAGACGAAAATGTCCAAGTCCAAAGGAAACGTTCTGGATCCCTACGTCATTCTGAATTCATTCGGAACGGATCCGCTCCGCTATTTTCTTTTGAGAGAGGTTCCCATAGGGCTGGATGGAAACTTCTCTCATGAGGGATTTATCCACCGCGTGAACTCGGACCTGGCCAACGACCTGGGGAATCTGGTTCAGAGAACACTGACCATGGTTTACAATTACTTCGGCGGCATGATCGAAGACATGGAAAAAGAGAATGATTCGGACAAAGAGCTTCGCCTCGGTTCGGAATCCCTCAGGGAAAGAGTTATCCATCATTATGAAAACTGCACCTTGAACAGGGCTTTGGAAGAAATATGGGTATACATCAACGCCGTGAACAAGTATCTGGCTGAGAACGAACCCTGGAAATTATCCAAAGACGAAGCACATAGACAGAGGCTGGCAAGGGTCTTGTTCCAGGCGGCCTCGGCCATCCGGGTTCTTGCTTTCTGTCTCTATCCCGTTATGCCGGAGTCGGCATCCAAAATTTGGAAATACCTGGGTGAAAATCGCAACATCACCGATATACATTTCGACACACTCAATTTTGACGACTTCAAAAAGGGCTTTGAGATGCAAAAACCAGAGCCCCTCTTCCCAAGGGTCGATTTGAAAGACTTCTTGGCCGAAGACGAAAAGACGCAGGTCAAGGCTGCAAAGGAGGAGAATATGGATATTATTAGCTTTGACGAATTTAAAAGAATGGACCTCCGGGTTGCCGAAATCCTCAAGGCCGAAAGAGTGGAAGGAACGGATAAGCTCCTCAAGTTTCAAATCAGTCTCGGGGACGAACAGAGACAGATGGTTGCCGGAATCGCCGACACCTACGCCCCCGAAGACCTGATCGGAAAGAAGCTGATCGTTATCGTCAACTTGAAGCCCGCCGTTATTCGAGGCGTTGAGTCGCAGGCTATGTTGTTGGCCGCTGAGGTAAAAGGAAAAGCTTATATTCCGTTTTTTGTCGCAGATATACCGGCAGGCTCGAAAGTGCGCTGAACCCGGTTCCGACCGAATTTTTGTATCCTTTCATCATTGATCGGAGTGAAATCCTTCGATTATGAAACGACGGAATTTCATAAAAACAGGCTTGGGTTCCCTGGCAGGGATGCATGTTTTATTTTTACCGGCGGCAACACGCACTTCTTCCAGATCCCGTTATTCAGCGATGCTCGAAGATCCGGATGTGATCGTCAAAGTACTTGGAACAGCTCAAGACGGGGGAATTCCCCATATCGGATGTTACTGTCCGAATTGTCAACGCGCCCGAAAAAAACCCGATTGCATACGTCTCAAACCCTCCATCGCAATCTGCGACCTGAAAGAAAAGAAGGCATTTGTCGTTGACGCCTCTCCCGACATCGGTCCTCAATTTGATATGATCCACAGCAGAATGGGATATGCTTCCGAGGAAAAGATCAACACGCCCCATGGCATTCTACTGACCCATGCCCACATCGGCCACTATACGGGGTTGATGTTTTACGGATACGAAGGCTTGAATTCCACACAAATCCCGGTCTATTGTACCGCAAGGATGGCACGCTTTCTGGAAGAAAACGGACCTTGGAGCCAAATGGTCCGCTACGAAAACATCGCTATCCAAACACTGCGTCCGGATACGGAAGTGAAACTCACACCGCAAATTTCATTCATCCCGATCCTCGTCCCTCACAGAGATGAATATTCGGATACGATTGGGCTGATCGTTCAAAGTGAAAACAAAAAATTGCTCTACATTCCGGACATACAGAGTTGGGAGGCTTGGGACCGTTCCATAAAGAAAGAAGTCGAAAGAGTCGACTGTGCAATCCTCGACGGCACCTTTTACAGCCCGGATGAACTTCCCGGCCGTGACCTCTCCAAAATCGGACACCCCTTCATAACGGCCAGTATGGAACTTCTCAGCCCTCTGGCGAAAGCCGGCAGGATTAAAATTTACTTTTCCCACCTGAATCATACGAACTTAGCCCT
>JAFGNQ010000356.1 GCA_016926925.1 Candidatus Aminicenantota bacterium | reverse complement strand
GAGTGTCAGTGGTTTTTATGAATAATTCAGACAGGCTCTTTAAAAAAAAAGAAAATCTGTCTATTCTAGGTAAAGAAAAAAAGTGGAGTTGGAGATGAAACAAAATCTAAAAAATTTCAAGTTAGGAACGATCATACGAGCAGCGTTAACACTCGCAATCATGCTGACTTTTATCTTCCTTCCGGCAGGAACTCTCCGTTGGCCTGAGGCCTGGATTTTTCTTAGCGTTTATCTCAGTATGATCTCCGGAATTTTGATTTGGCTGAAGAAAAACTCTCCCGACCTGCTCAAAGAACGCATGTCGAAAAAGAAACAAGCCAAAACCTGGGACAAGATAATAATAAGAATCTATTCCCTATTATTGATATTCCTTCTGGGTATACCGGGCCTCGATGCGGTCCGTTATGGTTGGTCGGAAGTCCCCTGGATCGTCAAAGTGCTCGGATTCGCCGGCTATATCCCGGCCCTACTATTAACGTTCTGGGTAATGAAGGAAAACGCTTTCAGCTCGAATGTGGTACGGATACAAAACGATCGCGGCCATACGGTTTGCACCACAGGGCCATACCGGTTTGTTAGACACCCCATGTATGTGGGCGTCATCCTGATATGTGTCTTCATACCGCTCTCTCTCGGATCACTTTACGCCCTTATTCCCTCTGCCCTGATTATAATTCTCTTTATCCTCCGCACTTTCCAGGAAGACAGAACTCTCCACGAGGAGCTTCCGGGCTATAAGGAATATGCACAGAGGGTGCTATACCGTTTACTGCCCGGGGTGTGGTGATCGCCCCCGATTCAATCAGTCATCCGGCAATTCATTGCGCGAGATGTAGTTGTAGGCATAAGAACTGGCCGGATTTCTGACTTCCCACTCTCCTGTCTTTTTGTTCTTGAAGTATACGACCGAATGAGGCTTGGGCATATTTTTTTCATCCGGAGATTCGCTGCTTTCGGGATTGTGTATTTCCCTTATTTCAGACTTCTCTTCCGACGTCTTCTGTTCCAGTTTTTTTTGGTTTTTCTTCTCATTCATCACATGTCTGCCCTATTCGCCTGAAATGGACTCCGATCGGTCTTTACAGGTATCGTTCTATAGATCAGGCAAGTGTCAAGTTTCGGTGGGCCAAACTCAGAAGAACACGGACCGGAACGTTATAAGGACAGGCCGCTTCGCAGTGGCCGGAACAGTTTTGACAAACATCCGCTTTCCCGGATTCCAAGCTCGCGTACCTTTCCATGGCATATTTTTCCCTTCCCTGAGCAGCGAAGTAGTGGTTGAAGCGCATGATGGTGTTGACCGGCACATTATGGGGGCATTGGGATTCACATACTCCACACGCGTGACGGCAGTAAAATTGTCCGAACGATTGGGAATATGCAGACAAGGCCGCTTCATCCGCCGGAGTCAGCCGCTTTCCTGAAAGCTTGACGTATTTATCCACATCCTCAAAATTCCTGAAACTGACACAAACAGTGTTGACCGCAGGATTGTTGAGACAGAACTTTATAGCCGCCTCTTTGATTTCGCCTGGGTCTTCCAGGTTGTATTTTTTCAGGAATCCTTCGGCCTGTTCGTATTTCCCTTTGAATTTGGCCAGTGCTTTCCCATAAAATTCCGGCACATCTTTTCCTTCTTTTTCGAGCTTCGCAATGCCTTCTTTGATGCCGAAGTAGCTTCCTACGGGATTCGTCTTCATGAGGGTGACGCCGATCTTTTTTTCACGGCAGACTCTCAGGGCTTCCTCACTCATATCCTGCTGGAGATAATTATAGGCCAGCAACACGACATCGAACCTGCCGTCTTCGGCCGCTGCCATAACGATCTTTCCCATGACTTCTTCCGCATCTACGGGATGGAACGATCCATGGTTGGAGAAGCCGGCGTATTTGACGCGCCCTTCGGCCTTGAGCTGGGTGATTGCCTCATGAAAAGCCTGGTGTTTGACGGTTTGCACATCGGCGATCGAATGGATCATCAGGCAGTCGGCATAATCAGTCTGCATCCGTTCCAGGCTTTTTCGGAACCGCTGCAATATGCCTTCTTTCGAGACTTCCTCTTTTTTAACCGGCAAACCGGGAAATTCGTTGATCAACATCTTGGTCGTAACGAATATTTTTTTCCTGTCGCGGTTTTTCAGGACCTTCCCCATAAGGATTTCCGATTGCCCGTTGCCGTAACTTTCCGCATTATCAATATAGTTGACTCCCGCATCCAGTAAAGCGTTGAGAAGAGACTCATCACCCGGGCCGCCTGTGCTGATGTCCGAGACCTGAAAGCCGGTCCTGCCGAGAGTCCTGTATTCCTTGATTTTAGCAGTCCCTGTCTCTGCTTTATCCTGAGAGCTGAGAAGTGATTTTCCGCCGAGCACCCCTGCACCGACCATTCCTACGGTTGAATTTTTTAAAAAGTTGCGTCGATTCATCGTATTCTTATTCTCCATATTTTCTCCTTTTTGCCTTTTCGTGATTTCCTTCATGCTATTAGATTATTCCAGACGGGAATCCGGGAAACAATGTTGTATTTCGGGACTTAACAAAATATTCCAATCGAAATCTAATCGATACTAAGCGTTTAAATTATCATAAGAAAATGGAAGGTGTCAAGAAATCAGGGAATTGGCGTCAAAGCTCGTATCCCGCATTACAGATAATCCAGTCAGAAAGCACGCAGAGAAAGCAAGCGACCTGGCGAGACGATTGAAACCGGGATCATGCAAGAAAGAATGATGTCCTCATCATGTCTCCTATCCGGCAATAAGAGCGACCAGGAAAGAAAGAAGGGCACAATTGATCGACAGCACCCACCAATAAAACAGAGATCCTGTTTTACCCTCTTCTTGTTTTGTCATGGTTTTGTACTGATGGGCATATTTGGGGAGCAGCAATCTGATCAATAAAAAATTTGTTTTCACTCCTCTCTTTTCCAAGGCAGCCATTATCAGAATGGAGCTGACGACGAAAATAACCATGCAAACCACACCCAACCCTATGACCCATTCGAATACACTCATAGCACTCTCCTTCTAATGAATCCGTTTCGTTCACTCATTGAAATATACTCATTCCTCCGACGAAAAATTCATTCTAAATCTTTAGACTTGATGATTATGGACAGAAAATTTTTTCTTTGACCTCTGGGAAAAATGACCTGCCCCCTTTTTGATTCCGGAAGTCGTCAATCCTTTTTATTTTTTTATTACCGGCAAAATGATGTGCGAGGGGTATTTCTTTGAATGATGGATTGAATTTTTTGCGACGATCCATTCCGTTTCGTCAAAATTGTTGCCGCCCGTGTTGAGGTTTCGCTCGTAGTGGGGAAAGTTGCTGCTGGAGATTTCGACACGGATTTTGTGGCCGGGGCCAAAGTAATTGCTCGATGCATGCAAATCGATTTCCAATGGATAGACTTTGCCCGGCTTCATCCAAACTTTTTTCCTGAATCCTTCCCTGTACCGAGCCCTCAGGATACCTTCCTGAACATTATAAGCGGTGCCGTCAGGATAGACATCCACAATCTTCACCGTAAAATCCGTATCTTTCGTGGAGGAAGAGACAAACAACACGGCTTTCATGGGCCCTGTTATTTCGACGCCATCCGCTAATGCATCGGATGTGTACACGAGCACATCATGGCGCATCTCCACTTCGGACTGGTCGAAGGCGCCTGCAGGAGCATCCTCGGTTCCTGTGCAGCATATCGGCCCTCCGATTGAGGGAACGGGCGTCTTGGGATCGTAAACGAAAAGGTCGCTCATCTCGCTTCCAGGCATCTTCATGTTCAGTTTTCCAGAGCCACAGCGACTGTTGGCATATCCATCGCTGTGGAAGTAGTATTTCGTGAAGTTGGTCCGGGCTAAAGGCCACTCATTTTCAGTTCTCCATTCGTTTTTTCCCATGACATAGATATTCACTCTCGGCATGTCCGTGATGCCGTTTTTTTCTCCCTTTAGCCAGTAGTCAAACCAGCGGATATAGGTCTCCCAGTAAGGGAAGCGGGCATCCCCCATATCTCGTTCTCCGACAATTTTTCTTTCAGCTGCCGATTCGGATTCACAATGGGCCGTCGGAGATATGATGACAAACTGGTTCTCGCGACATAGATCGCTCTCGGCGTTCTTCTGGAAAAAATTGAATAGAAAAAAGGTGTCGTCGACACCGTAATCATACCAGGAATTCACATGAAGGGCGGGGACATCGAACCGATCCGTATCTTTGATATAGGCAAAATTTTCCCACCAGGGATCGCCCGGCCAATGAGACATGTAGTCTTCGAAATCGCTCGGAGGAGCCCCCGCTTTCTTCAACATATCTACGACCGGCAGGCTGTACCAAATCTCTTTAAAATTCATGCCTTCAAGCTCGGGTGCGGGATTGAAAAATTCTCTAATCTCAAGAAAATCTTCCCGGGCCATTCCCGGCGGGGGCCGGAAAAAAACTTTGCTTCCGCACCCGTAAAACCATCCCACGGATGGAGCGATCTCCATGACTCCCCCATCCATAGAACCAAAAAAATGGAAACGATTTCCTGCGCTCCCGACAGCTCCTCCCGCTGCTTGAGGAATCATGCACTTCAGGTGCGGGTTTCTGAGCTTGGCCTGCTGAATCTGGACCTCTCCCAAATAGGAGCAGCCGTAGGTGCCGACATTGCCGTTAGACCACGGTTGTGTAGCAGCCCAAGTGATAGCGTCGTTTCCATCCTCGGCCTCGGTTTCATACTCGACAATAAATTCTCCTTCGGATTCGAATCTCCCGCGGATATCCTGAACCGCCATCACATATCCCTGACCAGAAAAATCATAGGCGGCATTTCCCCACTGACGCGAGAAGTACATCTCTTTGTTGTAAGGCATCCGGATGAGAATTACAGGCAGTTTCTCCTTCACTCCCACCGGAAAATAGAGGTCGGTGGAAAGCCGGACGCCGTCCCGCATCGGGACCATGACACTTCGCTCGACCCTCACATCGTATTTCGCATCAGGGAAGGAATACTTCATCTCCGTCCCTCCATAAAGAGACACGAAAAATAAAAAGACGGCACTTGCTCTCAAAACCGCAGAGCCCAAACTCGTATTTCGCATAAATCCTCCCTTAAGAAAACTCGAATTCAACCGGATTGATTCCTGCTATTGAATTTACGGCATTCGGTTTCACTCATTATCGAAAATATCTCCGATTAATTCAACTTTTCTCAATGCAATCCGTATACACAAGAGAAAGTGTTTATTGGTAAATGGAGTTTTTACAAAGAAAATTCTATCCGATTATAATCCCGATGAATATTTTTT
>JAFGNQ010000355.1 GCA_016926925.1 Candidatus Aminicenantota bacterium | reverse complement strand
CCTTCATACATCGAAACCTATATGCCGAGAGAGTATTACGGATGGTCGGAACTTATCGGCCTCATCGATGGAGACTGGAAATACATCAAAGCACCTAAACCTGAACTGTATAACATCAAATCCGACCCAGTCGAGGAGAAGAATGTCTTCGACCTGGAAAGAAAAATGGTCTCCGGCATGAGGAAAAAATTAGACGAGTTGATTGAAAGCAATTCATCGGGAAGGGAAGCAGTAAAAAGAGAGCTTACCAGAGGAGAGCAGGAGAAATTGCGCTCTCTTGGTTATGTGGCTGATGAATATGAGGACGATTCATCGAAACCGGTTTTACCGGACCCTAAGGATAAGATCGACGAATACGCCATTTTTACTCATGCGAAAAAGTATGTATTTGAGGAAGATTATGAAAGAGCTGAAAAAAGCTATAAAGAATTGCTGCGCTTGAATCCCGATGCCCCCTGGCATTATGTCAATTTAGCACTGCTCTACGAGAAGATGGAAAGACTGGATGATGCTATTCAACTTATGGAGCAGGCAAGAAAGAAATTTCCGGATTCTATCGTTATTCTATCGAGATTGAGCCTGTTCTATTTGAAAAAGAAGAAACCGGAAGCAGCCCTTAATGCAAGCCAAGCTGTTCTCAGGATCGATCCCAAACACTTCGAAGCCCTCTACATATCTGCCGATGCCCTCGGCGATATGAAAAAGTGGAGTGAAGCCCTGACTTATGTACAAAGGGCGTTGGAGATCGAACCGGAAAACAAGTCTCTGGGCATACAGCATGCTCTTTGCCTGTCCGCCCTCGATAGAAAGTCTGATGCCCTGGAAGTCTATTTCCGGTTGAAAGAAGAGTATCCGGATGATCCCTTGATCTATAGAGATATAGGGATATTATACGATACTTTTGGCGATATGGAGAAAGCCAAAGAAAATTTTGAGAGGGCGGTCGAGCTCGATCCTTCTCCAAATGCCTTTTTGAATTATGCTATTGTTCTGGAGAAAAGCGGCCATCTGAAAGAGGCCGTTCACTATTTGAGGCTGTTCTTAGAAACAACCCGGGAGGGGAACACAGAAGAGAAGGAGAGAGCGAAAAGAGTATTGGCTCGGTGGGAAGCGCAGCTGCAGCAGAAGTAAATCAATGCTTGAGCATACTTTTAAGCAAAGCTAAGGGCGGGAAACAGATGTGATTGGATTCTCAGAAAATCATTTTCTTTGCGAACGTTTCCGCTTCACTCGGCGTAGAGAGATTCGATCAAGACGTGGTATTTTTGAGTGATGATGTTACGTCTGACTTTGAGAGTGGGGGTGATCTCGCCATTTTCGAGATCGAAATCGCGGTCGAGCAGGGCGATTTTTTTGATATTTTCGAAGCGGGAAAGATCTTTGGTGTATTTCTCTACTTCGCTCTCGATGAATTGGACGATATGGGAGTTTTTCACCAGGTCTTTCAGACCCTGGAAGCTGATATTATTTGCCCGGGCATAGTCCATGATTTTGATGAAATCGGGGACAATCAAGGCGGAAAGAAACTTTCTTCGATCGCCGATGACCACGGCGTTGGTGATATACCGGCTCATACGCAGCCTTGTTTCGGTGGGTTGGGGAGCTGTGTTTTTTCCTCCCGAGGTGATGATAATGTCCTTTTTTCTGTCTGTGATCGTTAAATAGCCTTCTTGATCCAGAGTCCCGATATCTCCGGTATGGAGCCAGCCGTCGCGCAGGACTTCGGCCGTAGCGGCAGGATCCTTGTAGTATCCTTTCATGACGTTCGGACCGCGAACCAGAATCTCCCCATCATTAGCGAGGCGTACTTCGACTCCGGGGATCTTTTGACCAACTGTTCCTAACCTCATGGTTTCAAGAGTATTGACGGTGACACCGGGTGAGGTCTCGGTTAGTCCGTATCCCTCCAGAACGGTCAGGCCGACGGCATGGAAAAATTCGGCTATATCCCTGGCCAGTGGGGCCGCTGCGGAGACACAAAACCGGACATTTCCGCCCAGCTTATCCGTGATCTTGGAAAACACAAGTTTTTCGGCCAGGGCTCTTTTTTTAGACAGAAAGAACGAAATCAATTCCTTTTCGAGCTGCTTTCGGCTGAAGTTTTTTCCCGTCTTAATCGCCCAGGAAAAGATTTTTCGTTTCAGTCGTGATTCTTCGAGCAGCTTGTCCGTCACCCGGATATAGATCTTTTCCAGCATCCTGGGGACGCATGCAAAAAAATGCGGCTTGATTTGGAGTATGTCCTCGGCTACGGTCTCGATGCTTTCGGCATAGCCTATACGGCATCCCCGGTAAAGGAATGCGTAGTTGACCGTTCTCTCGAAGACATGCGAGAGCGGAAGGAAAGAAAAGGCCGTGTCTTTTTCCGAAAGACCCAGCAAACCAGATACAACGGAAGCATTGGACATGAAGTTGTCATGGGTGAGCATGACGCCTTTGGGGACACCTGTCGTACCGGACGTGTATATGATGGATGCAAGATCTTCCGGTTGAATCTCGAGAGCGTTCCGCTCGAAGAGCTCCGGATGATCCCGCTCGAGGCATTCTCCTTTTTGCAGCAGTGCTGACAGGGGAATTGCGTTCTCTTCTTCATCCGGCTCTAAAGATATGAAATGTCTGACATTCTGCAGCCTGCTTCGGAGAGGCTTGAGTTTGGCCCAGAGTTCCTGTCCTGAGCAGATCACTGTTGTCGCGTCCGAGTTCGTAATGATGTACTCAATTTGTTTGGAGGCCAGGGTTGTGTAGACGGGGACTGTAATACCTCCCAGGCAGAGATTGGCAAGATCCGCCATGATCCACCAGGGGCCGTTTTCAGCTAGAAGGATCATTTTGTCCCCGGGCTCTACTCCCAGGTCCTGCAGGCCTAATGAAAGCCATCTGACGGTGCGGCCGAATTCTTCTGTGGAAATCGTCTGATAAAGGCCGCCGCTCTTATAGCTCATGAAATCATTCCTGGGAAAGGAACGTACGGTATGCAGGAAAAGCCGGCTTAGTGTATTTTTCATCGAATTAAACCGCATTTATACCCGCAATATGAAAAACTGTCAAGTTACCGAGGCAAGTTTCCCGAGGAAAGAAACAGATCGACCAGCTAACATAGAAGTTCCCTTAAACTGGATCGCGACTCTTTTGATTTCCCTTCTGCTGTTATCCTTTGAACAACGGAAATTTATGTTTTAGATCTTTCTATGTCAAGGCTTGTGTTTCTATTCTGACTTGGCTGCCCGCTCTTCTGTTGGCAAGGATTACACCTGCGCTGGCTTCTTTGAAATGTGGGCCGGGACCTTTCCGGCGATTGACTATGATTGAAATAATGTTAGAATGAATTTTCAAACGTATTAATAACCGGAGGCAAAATGGATAAAGAAACAGCCAAGCATTTGACATCCCCCTGCGGACTGCCTTGTTTTCACTGTGTGGCCTTCATGGCTGTAAAAAACCCGGAAATCAGGAAAAAAGTGGCGGAAACCCTCAATATCCCCGAGGAAAAGGCCGTCTGTGATGGATGCAGATCCCAGGAAGGAAGAATCAAGCTTCTCAAACCCGAAGAACAGTGCAAAATATTTAGATGTGTGACGGAAAAGAAAATAGACTTCTGTAATGAGTGTGACGATTTTCCCTGCGAACGATTTCAGCCGTATGCCGATAAAGCACAATTTCCGCATAATACAAAGATGTATCAGCTCTGCATGATGAAAAAACTCGGTTTCGAAAAATGGGCGGAGGAGGAAGCGGCCAAAATCTGGGATATCTACAGAACCAAACCATTCGACTTTGATAACATATTGTATTGAAGGCAATCAGGCCCGTAGCCAAAATTAAGCAAGCTCAGGCAATCCAGGTGCGGCGTTCTTGAACCACTGGAATGAGTAATCCAACCCAAATGACGGCAAGAATTATAATATAGATCCACATTTCATGTGCCCCCTTTACATATAAATAATGCATATATTCTACGACATTCGATATGCTTTGAAAATATTGGGCGTATAGAAGAATCCTCTTCGTAAAACCACCACTCGATAACACACAATCCTCATTTGAATACATCATCCTATTATGATATAAATCGAACAATCTCAGCCTGAGGGAAATATGGCTCAGGGGGTAAACATGAACCGTCCTCTTAAAATCTTTTTGATGTGTTTTTCTGTCGTGCTTCTGGTTGCAGGATGCGGGAAGAAGGGAGATGAGCCGGTCGATGTGGCGGGAAAAAAAGCAGAGCCAAGCATAATTGTTGATAATGCCATATCGGCTGATGGAGTTTCTATTACCTATGAAGTGAGAGGAGAGGGGGAGCCTGCTCTTATTTTTATCCACGGCTGGTGCTGTGACCGGAGCTACTGGAAAGAACAGTTGCCGCATTTCGCAGAGAAGTATAAAGTTGTGGCTGTTGACTTAGCCGGTCATGGGGAATCTGGACTTGAACGCAAGGAATGGACGATGACGGCCTTTGGAGAAGATGTTATTGCTGTTATTGATAAGCTAAATCTCGAACAGGTTGTTCTTGTTGGACACTCTATGGGGGGACTCGTTATTTTAGCGACCGCTAAACTCATTCCCGAACATGTTTTGGGTTTGATTGAGGTCGATGAAATATTTGATGTGAAGGTGCAGCACACTCAGAAACAAATTGAAGAGTTTTTGATTCCCTTGCGTACAGATTTTGTAAAAACCTTTCACGGCATTGTTCCTCAATTTTTCTTCACGCCAAAATCAAACCCGGATTTGGTTGAAGGCGTTATCTCAGACATGTCTGAATGTCCTCCGGAAATTGGGGTAGGCATAATGTCCGTTGAAGGTGGCTATTTTGACTTCATAAACAATGATTTATTGTCAGCGCTCAAGAGTTTGAAGATAGCTATTGTATGCATAAATAGCGACAGCGAACCAACACCTGTTGAGTCCAACCAGGAAGTCGTCCCCACAATGAGTGCAAAAATCATGCCTGGCGTGGGCCATTTCGTGATGATGGAAGCCCCCGAAACATTCAACCGCCTGCTTGAAGATACCATCCAGGAGTTTGTTCAGATGACAGAGTCAAAATAAAAATAAACCAGATTTTTTAAAGGAGGGGGGAGAAGTCGTCTTTCCTCAATAATCCAGATTTGATTTGACCGGCGTTGACCCTGTCGTTTTGAATGTGATAGCCTTATTTCAGGGTGTCCGTGAATAGAAATTTAGGAAAATTGTGAGGGATTTGGGTTATGGCCCAAAAAGAAATTCCGACAAACTCCATAGCAAAGCCTTTTTCGGGGGATGATGAGGCTAAGCAGATTTATAGGGTTGCAGGGTACGCCTTCTTACTGAATCTTTTCCTTGCTGTTATGAAAGCAGTCCTTGCTTTTTTTTCGGGAAGTCTCGTCATTACCGCCAGTGCCATTGACTCAGGGACCGATGCCGTCGCATCCCTTGTGATTTATGGCGGGGTAAAACTGTCGATAAAAAAAACCCGGTCGTTTCCAATGGGTCTGTATAAACTTGAAAACGTCGCTTCCTTACTCATTGCGCTTTTTATCTTCATTGCAGGCTATGAGATTATCCGGAAGATTTTGTCTCCTGTCGGAAGTATTCCCCGTATCTCATTGTCTTACATTGTGCTGCTCTTTGCCGGAACCGTAGGCATACTCCTTTTTGGACAATATGCGATATCGATCGGACGAAGGACAGGATCCCCGACTTTGATTGCCGAGGGCCGACACCGTCAGGTGGATGTGCTCTCGTCGATTGTGGTCTTAATTTCAGTTGTCCTCAGCTATTTCGGCCTCCATTTAAAGATCTTGGGCGTTTCCATCGATCAGATCGGTGCTGCATTAATCCTCATTTTTATAGCCCATGCAGGGTGGGGATTATTCTCTGACGGAATGCGGGTGCTTCTTGATGCATCTATTGACTTCTCCACTCTGGACAGTATCCGTGAAATTATACAAAGCGAGCCGATGGTGAGTGAGATCAAATCACTTATGGGAAGAAACGCAGGTCGGTTCCGGTTTATACAGGCGACCATAACCTTAAAGACGGAAAATCTGGAAAGGGCCCACAGGATCAGTGAAGATATTGAAAGGAAAATCCGGAATCAGGTGACGCATGTTGAAAAAGTCATCATCCACTATGGACCTTCAGAGAGAACTCATGACAGGATCGCTCTCCCTCTTGAAGACGGAAAGGATCGGATAAGCAGGCACTTCGGAGAAGCGCCATACTTTGGCATTGTACGCATACGGCGAAAAGACAAAGAAATCGAAAAACAGGAGATCCTGGAGAATCCACACCGATCGGTGGAGATCGCGAAAGGCATTCGTGTGGCAGAGTGGCTGGTAGGGCAAGGAGTGGATCATGTCGGGATGAAAGAGGATGTTTCCCGTAAAGGACCGGGCTATGTGCTTTCAAATGGAGGTGTAAAAACACATATCATATCAGCGGAACGGATAGATCAGGCGATCAGTGAGATTATCGCTGATTTTTAAGGAGGGGTGAGCGTCCAACAGGGGACGTTGAAGGTTTTCCTGCCACAGGGAATAAGATTGAGAGCAGAAGCATTATGATATTTCGGGTTGAAAACGGCAAGCCTGTCGAGGGGTGGTAGTTTACTCGTATTTCAAGGTATCCGCCGGATTCCTTAAGGCCGATTTTATAGTCTGGGATGAGACCGTCAGGAAGGCAAGCAGCAAGGACAAAATCAAACACACAATAAATATGCCGGCTCCGATGCTTGTTGGGAAAGAATAGACAAATTGAATGAGTCGGTTCATAAAAAGATAGGCAATCGGGATAGCGATAAGGTTGGCTATGAGAACCAGTTTCATGAAATCCTTAATGAGCATTTTGACAATTCCCACAACGGAAGCTCCGAGTACTTTTCGGATACCGATTTCCTTTGTTCGCCGTTCTACAGAATAGGAAGAGAGGCCATATAATCCCAGGCAGGACAAGAATATCGCCATGCCTCCCAAAGCCCCGGTAATTTCAGCTGTTTTATCCCCACTGGAGATATCGTCGAAGGCACTGTCCAGCGTTTCGTATTCGAAGGGGAGGTCCGGGACTATTGTGCTCCATTGCTTTTTTATGTGCTCGATTCCGCTGGCAATCTTATCCGGAGAAGAAACCTTGGCGTACATATAATTGAGACCTTCCAGATCCAAATAGAGAACAGCAGGAGAGAGTTCTTCTAAATAGAGCGATTTGAAATGAAAGTCTTTGACGACACCGATTACCAATCCTTTTTTATCCCCTATGATCAATTGCTTTCCCAAGGGATTATCCCACTGCAGTCGCTGAAAAGCTTTTTCATTGATGAGGAATTTATCGGCATCTGAGTAATTCTGTGAAAAGCTTCTTCCCTGAGTGACCTCAATTCCCAGCATTTCGGTAAAACCATAATCTACCCCATATGTGTTCATATCCCAGGCGTCTTCTTCATCCATGCCTTCGGGTATAACCAATTGTTTCGTGTCCCATTCGATGGGGAGTGCCGCGGCGGCCGAGACAGAGACTATATCTGTGTGTTTACCCAGTGCTTTTTTCAAAAGTTCAAGCTTGTCATAAGCTTGATTGGGCATTTTTACGGCAATGATTCCGGACCTGTTAAATCCCAAATCGACCAGTAGGTTATGATTGGTTTGTTTTATGGTAATCACAGTCATTAAAATCAAGATAATGGAAAACGTGAATTGGGTGACGACCAAAATTTTCCGAAATCGATTGCCCTTTTTTCCTCTTGTGAATCGTCCTTTAAAAACCTGTAGAGGTTCAAACGCAGATACATAAAAGGCAGGATAACTGCCCGCGAAAAAACCCGTGAGTAAGGTTACACCGAAAGTCAAAATCAATACCTGTGGATAATCCCATATCGAAACGATGAAGATTTCTCCCATAATGGCAATGAATACTGGGCGTATAAGCTCAGAGAGTAGAATTGCCATGGGTAGTGAAATAAGGGCCATAAGGATCGACTCGCCCAGAAACTGTTTTATCAATTGACTCCTGCTGGCGCCAATGACCTTGCGCATACCCACCTCACCGGCCCGAACGGCATACCGTGATGTGGATAGGTTCATGAAATTGATACAGG
>JAFGNQ010000354.1 GCA_016926925.1 Candidatus Aminicenantota bacterium | reverse complement strand
TCCGGTATTCCCGCTTGAGAAATAACAATGTTCGGATTTTTGAATCAGTTCTGGTTTTGCCATTCTTTTTATCAATTTGGTATAATAAATAAGATAAATGTTTTTATCTGCAAGGGGGAGGCGTGAGAAAAACAACAGTCTTAGTTTTGGTTGTGATAACTTTCCTTGGTTCGGTTTTTTTGTATGCAAAAGTCTTTGCGACAGTTATTGGCTCGGTCAAATCTAAAGATGGGACTCCCATCCCTGGTGCCCAAGTCATTTTGATATTTTCCCAGGACGGCACAAAATTCGAGTTGGATACGGATGAAAAAGGGCAATGGAAAAAAGTGAACCTTCGGCCGGGAACCTGGACCATCGGTTTTTTAGCCGATGGCTATGAGCCGGAAAACCTAACTGTCGAGTTATCTGCGATAAAAAAGAATCCTCCTGTTGATGTTCGGTTGAATCCTATCCCACAATCGCCTCTTGTCCAGGGGGATGCTTTTTACGCGGAACAAAAATATGATGCCGCTCTGCAAGAATATCAGAGAGTTCTGGAAGAACATCCGGATCTTCCGCTGCTTTATGACAAGATCGGGCTCTGCTACTACAGAATGAACGATTATGATAATGCCATCGTCCATTTCAAGAAAATGCTGGAATATGAACCTCAATCCCAAGACACCCTGATCAATCTGAGTGCCATCTATTTTGAGAGAGGCGATCTCGAAGAAGGCATGAAGTACTTTCAACTTCTTGACGGACAAACCCTGACTGACAGCAGCTTGTTCTATAATATCGGTGTTCTCTTTTTTAAAAGCAACCAGGTCGATTCCGCAATCACATATTTATCGAAAAGCATTGAGCTCAACCCGGATAACATAGATGCCCATTATCAATTGGGTTTAGCCAACCTCAACAAAGGTGATATGGTGCTGGCCAAGGAGAGCTTTGCGAAGGTCATTGCCATAGATCCTGACTCTGAGAAAGCCGCCTTAGCAAAGAATTTGCTGGAACATATCAAATAACCTCGACTCGTGAATAATCCAGGTATCTGAATTATTCATAAAAACCACCGACGCTAAAATTTTACAGAAATTTTATTAGACTATGTCGGCGTTTTTTACCTTGCAGGCGAGCCGATCTTGCCGCATCGGCATCATTGCCGCCCATTCGCGGTAGGCCCACGACAGCTTCATGGGCTGCTTCCTTGCCGCTGCAACAACCTCGACTCGTGAATAATCCAGGAGGGGGAAACCTGTAAACAGGATGCATATAATTGGATGAAATTCAAAAAATTGAATTATTAGCCGTATCAATTCCTTTCATTATTTTATATCTTGTTTAAATTAAATGAGTTAACCTGAACAGCCAGTTTGGCACTTTATTTGCATATATGATTAGAGAATGTTCTGTGTTTAGGAGCTTGGGCGGGTTGATTGATTCCTGGTTAAAAACAACTTATTTTTTATCGATAAGTGGATCAGCAATTTATTTGTCAGCAAAACTGGACAGGGGGGGTGCCTCAGGGGAAATTTTACAAAAGCAAAAGGGTCTAGTATTGGAATGCAAAGTTCTGTTTTGAGCCTTGCATTCCAGGGTGCGGTTTAAGGCATTGTTCCGTATGTATGCGGAACAGATAAGCCGAAACTCCCGAAAAATTGGGAGATGGGGGTAAATAAGCAAATGAGGAAAAGCTTTAAGAAAATTTTTATTGTTTTGTTCATCTTTCTGATCGCCTCTGCACTGCAGTTTGCTCAGTCACGAACCGGAACTCTCAAGATTGTCGTGATCGATGATATGGGGAACATAGTTCCCGGTGTTTCCCTCGCGCTCTCAAGCCTGGTCATGATGGGTGAAAAAACATTGATCACCGACGTGAACGGCGAAGCGCTCTTCATCAACCTGACTCCAGGAGTATATGAACTTAAATCGAACCTGGAGGGATTTCAGGAAAAAGTTTTAAAAAGTATCGAAGTGTCTCTAGACAGGCAGACCCAGGTGCAAGTAGTGATGATACCGGCTTCTATCGAGGAATCTGTGACCGTGACAGCCGTTTCGCCTGCTGTGGACACCACCAAATCGGTGATCGCCGAACATGTGACTCAAGAGACGATGGAATCACTGCCCATTGCCCGTGACTTTGTTGGTTATCTGCAGCTTGCCTCCGGGGTCAACATCGTTCCCAATTCCCAGGGCAGGGATATGCCTCAGGATCCGGCCGGGAAGGGTGGAGGGAATTACTATGATCGGGGCCTTCAAGGAGCAAACAATCCCGTCTCTGGAGGTGGCAAAAGAGGCTCACGCGACAACCTTTATTTCTTGGATGGCATGAACATTACGGGATTGGCCAGCCAAACGGCCCTGATGACCTTCAACAACGAGGTCATCCAGGAGCAGGAGTTGATGACATCCGGTGTGCCGGCCGAGTATGGAGGAGGTAAAGGTGTTATCGGGAATATCGTCACCAAATCCGGCGGAAACAGGCTTTCGGGGTCTGCAAACATTTATTGGCAGCCCAAGGGATTCTTTTTGCCCTACGGCGGAAATGAGTATAATAATGCGGACAAGACCAGAACTCCCAATTTGAACGAAGCCACCATGCTGGAAGGATACAAAGACAATGCCTATGACACCGCTGCCACATTGGGCGGACCGGTCTGGAAAGACAAGTTGTGGTTCTTTGTATCGGGACAGTACCGGAAGAATGAAGATACGTTCCCCCTTTCGGAATCAGCCTCCTCAATCAGGGAAGATGTGAACTATAATCAAAAACGGATCGGTTTCTACGGAAAAATGTCCTTTAAACCCACAGCCAACGATTCCTTCACGCTCATGTACTTCCTAGATACTTTTGATATTCTAGGCGAACGTGACCCGAACACCATCAAGGTCAGACAGCGCTCCCAGGAATATGACTATAACGTCTACAGCGCTTATTATCAACGTGTATTGGGAGAAAATATGATCGTCGATTTCCGATACGGCCATTACAGCAGGGCTTATATACTGGCACCTCGTTTTGAGGACGCGGGCATACCGGATAAGTTGTATTACCGACGGGACGAATATCCTTCCATCGAAAACTACACTTTTGGCGGCTACACGGACGGATGGGATGACAAAAACACCAGAGATCAATTCAGCGGATCTATCGAATGGTATATCGGAAGTCACCGGGCTAAAGCGGGATTCCTGTATTCCAACGAAAATGACAAAGACAATCATCGTTTATTTTTTGGAGAGAGCCGCTCATCAGTCGATCCCAACCTGTTTGGTGCCACACTCGCGCAGCTTCTCGACTGGGGCATTTTTCCCCAGAGTGAGATGGACGAACGGCTGGTTCCCTATTTGAATAACAACTGGGGACCGACCTCGGATGTTTTTGATTTGAACCACGATGGTTCCATAACCCGGGATGAGTTGGGAACAGCCACCTTTACTGACTTGAACGACCACGGTCTGAATTTCTGGAGGACTATGACGGAAGTTGCCGGTGTTAACAGGGTTCGGGCTGCGCGTTTTATGGGCTTCGTGATGGATGACTGGAGGATCAGCGATTACTTTACCCTCAACGCCGGAGTTAGAATCGAGAAACATGATTACTACGACTCGACAAAAGAACCGATCCTCAAGATGCCGGTGCGGTTCATGCCCAGAGTAGGCCTGGTCTGGAATATCGGAGCCCGAGGCACGCACAAGCTGACAGCCTTCTACGGCCAGTTCTCCGATCCCGTTCCTTTCGGCATGATCCATTTCGGAGGAAACATCTCCGGCAGTGTTACCAATGAGCAGATGTGGCTTAACGGCGATTGGTATACCTATCGTGTCCGTGGTTCGGCTGAATACAGAGACTGCTCCTGGACACCGAATACGAGAGATTCGCTTTCCCATGAGTTCTCCCTGACGCACGAGATCGATGCGGGTGACCAGCTCGTCTTTGCGACCCAGGTTTATTTCCGGATGGACAGGAACATTATCGAGGACTACGACCTGTTTACCTATGTGTCACATTACGAGGGTGATCCCATTTGGGGAGATCTCGATCTCTCCTTCGAAGATTTTGGGTATCCGGCCACAGGTCCCACCGGGCCGGCGAATTATTTCCTTTCCAACCTCATCGGTGCTAAACGAGATATCTACGGACTCGATTTTGAAGTATCCAAGCGCTTTTCCGGCGGTTCATTCATTGTGGCCCAGTATTCGTTCAAGCATGCCAAAGGGAACAGTCAATCCGATGGAAACGCCGACCTCCAGGGAGATTTCATCACGCTGGACCCGAGGAATGACTGGATGATGGGGCCCACCCCGGGAACCATTCCTCACAAGATCAAGCTCTTCGGTACCTACAGAACTCCCTTCGGTCTGGATATCGGAGCCCTCTTTTACTGGAACTCCGGGATGGTTTTTACTGAGTCATACGACTTCCTACCCGGTCGGTACAGCATCTACTACAATTGGCCTCTCAACGATGAAGAGACGAATTTTGTGCAAACAGGACAGGAAAAAACCCCGAATTATTATCAGATCGATCTCAAGTTCAATTACACATTAAGACTTGCTGGAAGAACATCTGTTCAGCTCTTCTGTGACATTTACAACCTCACCAACCAGCAGCAAGCCATAGATGTTCAGTATGCACGCAATGACCAGCAGTGGGACTACAAGGATATTGTCGAGATCCTGATGCCCATGAGATTCTACGTCGGAGCCAGGATTAGGTTCTGACCTGTTGAGTAGCATTGAAGGGGCCGGCACTCTTTGAAGTGTCGGCCCCTTTTTATTTTGACATACCAATGTGATAAAATTGAATAAAGGTTTCAATTCCATCCTGATTGTCAAATGGCCTGGATTACCTGCCTGTCGAGGTTACCGTAGAAGCGAGACGTAATATGGGAAAATGTCTATTGTGAAGAATTCGTGTGTAACATGGATTATTCAGGTAAATCGCCAGCAGGAAAGGATGCAGGGGAATGATTTATAAAAGACCGAATAGCTTTATTTTTTTCGTCGTCTTTTTCATGAGTTTGTATGCTTTTACTCTGAGGTCTCAAGGAAATATCCAGCAGCAGGAGCAACAAGAAATCCCTAAACCTTCCTACGAAGTAGAGGTTATCGTTACAAACGTGACTGTCTTTGTGACCGGTAAGGACGGCCAAAGAATTACAGAGTTAAAACCGGGGAATTTTGAGATCTACGAAGACGGCACGCTCCAGAAATTGACGAATTTCTATGAGATCAAAGGCATGGAAGCTTTTGCTCCTTCTCTGGATAAAAAAGAGGAGGAACCATCTCTCCCTCCACAGCTGCTGCCGGTGAAATCCCCGCAGTTTAAAAACAAAATTATATTTTATATCGACAACTGGCAGATACATCCCTTGAATAGAAACAAGATCATAAAAAAAATGGAGGACTTTATCACAAATAATTTTTCGAGCGAAAATCACAATAATGAAGGGATGGTTATTGCACTTAGTCAGAAACTGGAAGTCTTACAGGAATTTACACCTAATGCCCGGCTGCTCCTTAGGGGAATTAATGAGGCCAAAAAGCGTTCGGGCCATTCGCTTCTGCAAATGAAGGAGAAGGAGGATCTGCAAAGAGAGCTGAACAGAATGGTTTCCGAAACTAGGATGGCGGATCAAAAGTATGAAAGTTTTCAGAGAGCCATGGGGTTTGCTAAGAATTATATCGAGTCGGAACACAACGATCTTGTTTACTCCCTGAAATCCCTCAATGCTCTCGTTGATAACTTGGCCGGAATCGAAGGGAAAAAGATCCTGATCTACATCAGTGACGGATTGGCGCTCAATCCGGGTGAAGTGGTGTGTGATTATATCGACAGTGCGTTCCAGGTTGGAAACGCCCGGGCAGAGGCTATGATCTATGACGCCACGAATCTTTTCAAGGAATTGACCGATCGGTGCAATGCTGCGGAAGTTACTCTCTACCCCATCAATTCCCGCGGGCTTGACAGTCGTATTCTCTCTGCGGATAAGTCGGAAGGTTGGAATGTGTACGAGAGGGGATCCGGTATGATTAGAGAAACATCGAGGATTAAAAATGAAGCGCTCAAGCTGATGGCGAGAGAGACGGGTGGAATCACCATCCTTAATACGAATAATATCACCCCTGGATTGGAACGTATCGAGAATGACCTTCAGTTTTATTATTCTCTGGGTTACCGTTCGCTGCATAGGGAGAAAGGCAAATACCACTCTATTGAGGTCAAGCTTGTAGGCGTTGAGGAAGACTGTGATGTGCGTGTCCGGCAAGGATATGTGCGAATTTCGCAAGAAGAGCGGATAAAAGATACCGTCTCTTCTTGTCTGTTTCTCCATCGTTCACAAAATCCAATGAATGTGATGATTCAGCTCTTGCCGGTCGAACCGATGGCGACAGGAAAGAAGCGTTGCTTGAAAATTAAATTTCTCATCCCCATAAAAAATATAACCCTTTATTCCGAAGGGGATGCATATGTGGGGAGGATTAAGGCTTACATTGCTTTGAAGGATTCACAGAATCGGCTATCTCCTTGTCATGAACTTGTTGAAGATATCAAAATTCCCGCTTCAGATTATGAACTGGCCCTGAAAAGCTCTTATCCCTACATTGCTGAAATGTATGTCCAGCCGGAGGATTATATAGTCTCATTGTGTCTCTGCGATCTCATAGGAGATGTGACGAACTTTATGCAATTCCAGAAGAAAATTGAATGAACGTGCTTATGGTTTCATCGGATCGAAGCCCGTTTTGCTTAGATAGTTTTTCCACTTGAATTATTCACGTATTGAGTCGATACTTCGATTCAAAAAAACTTTTTTTCATACAAGCACCGTTTTTTGCCTTTAATGGGTATGGCTCGCTGGAAAGGGAGGATCGGCATCTGCTTTATTACAAAAGGTTTGTGGTGGATAAACAGCCCGCCATCTCAAGCAGTCAAAATTTGTCTCATGTCAAGCATTTACATAAACAACGACTCGACAATAATCATAGCTGGGAAAGAAAACTAGGGATTACTTGAAATTCGGTGCAAATGGTTATATATTCTTATATTGGAAAATGTGGGAGCGGGATGAAACTCCTTTAAAAATTGCATTCAGAATCTTTGGGCGGTCATTTTTTCGGCTAATAAAAAAGGAGCCTTGACTATGACGGAAAAAAGAAGGGAAAAAAGGGTCGAAGAAGAAGCGAAGGTATCCATAAGAATTCTCAAGGAGAGCGAACACGATACCGAAGGGAATATCGTCTATGCGCTTACTAAGGATATCTCTTCAGGAGGCGCGAAAATCTTGACGGATAAAATGCTGCCGGTTAATACGCTTCTTGAAATCGAGTTGACACTGCCCAAGATGCGTAAGATTGTTGCCGTTACGGGGAAAGTCAGGTGGGTGAAGCAGATCTATGACGATGACGTGTTCGAGACGGGATTGCAATTTGTCGACACGGCGCCGGAGAGCATCATGCTTCTCTTGGAATATATCTACAGCTCCAAAGCCGAAAGTCGAACCAAGAAATAAAAAAGGAGACTTTAATTGAGATAGAGTCTATTTTTTTCGGCTTTGGCCGGGTCGTGATAGTAATGCCCGACGCCGCTTTTCACGATATCCCCATAGCGGGGGACATCCCTAATAATGATGGTATTGTCCGGATTTTTCTTCGAGTATTGCTTTATGATTTCCTGAATGACCGAGCAGTGTTGCCCCACGCGCTTTTCCATAGGCCATCCTGATTCACTATAAGGGACAAACAACTTTTTTTGACGAGAGAGGCTCAACAAAAACGGATCTTTTCCATCCAAGAGCAGTTTTTCTGTTTTGGGGCCGGTCGGCTGATCGAGAAAGGGAATCGGAGCCTCTAATAAAAATGGCAGTGTTTCCGAGTAATCACCTATTTCCCTATGGGATAATCCTCGAAAACCCCTGGGGGATGGCTCGACATGGCTGTCGAAACCCTCCATAGCTTTAACAGTCAGTATGGCCATTGTTGCAATCCGCACTGATTTTTCAGGGGCGACGATACAATTGGTCACAGGGAACATGGTTTCTGCACCATGGGCATCGATGGCTATGTCCACTTTTTCTTTCCGCATGATTTCCATGGCCGCATACGTCACTCGCTCCATCAAAGGTCCGTCAGGCCTGCCAGGCCAGGTTCTGTTGGTGTTTCGAACGTCAATATAGGAGAGAAGCTGCCTATCGGGATAGTGAATGTAAACATCGGGATCAGGCCATTGATCCAACGGCGAGGCGTCACGGTTTCCCATCTGGAATTTCTTTTTGCCCCACTCGGTCGCGATGTGAAAGTATAAGGGATATCCATCACCCGGTCTCGTGTTGAGGCTGGCACTGTGATTGAATTGTGGGATAATGAAGACCGTGCCTTTTTCGACAACGGCGTTCTCTATGAAAATAAGAGCTGCCAAGATTGCGGCCGGTTCATTGGCGTGTGTGTTGGACATGAGGACCATTTTCCCTCCGTCTTCTTTTCCTTGTAGGACAAAGACGTTTGTGTCGGCCAAAGTTCCTTTGAGTTCTTTGCAATAGTCGCTCAATCGGACAACCTTTGTTACTCCTGGCCCGGCCACAATTGGCAGTCTATAATGGCGATGTTTATAGAGCTGAATTCCGGCCTGAGTGATGATAGCTGCAAAAAAGGCCAACAGCAGGATTTTTATTATCCATAGACGTGACATATCGATTCTCCTATTTCACTCTGAAGAGCCGCAGCACTAGCGGGATGAGAATTACCAAGTAGAGAATCATATCATCGGCGCTTTTTTTCTCTCGTATGAAATTCCAAAGCAGCATTGCCACAATGTAGGCCGATAACAAATAATATATGATCATGATAAACGGCATCTTCAAACCTCCCCGATGATTTATCGATTCCTCATTTCAAGTTCTTTTTTCCTCACAGATATTCGTTGGTTCCTCGGAAATCACATGCTCCATCGGACCAGAAATCCCAATCGTGCGCTGTAAATCACCATGAGAATTCCCACGATTGTGATGACGATCCAAGGCAACCAAGTGCTCTTGAGGAATGTCCAATAAGACCCTTTATAATCCGATACCATCACGCTCAGCCGCCCTATGAGTGCTGTGGGCGGGAGTCCGTCGCCCAGGGGCCAGAGCAATGTTAGACCGGCAATTGCCACCGTGGCATGAAGCCCGATGGAATCCAAATACCAAATCAGAGGAATTCCGATGATGGCAGCCGCTCCGTAAGTGAGCACTCCTTCGGAGATAGGAACGATCACGATAAGTGAAAGATAGAGCAACAAGAGAGGGGTGCTGATCACGGCAAAGGAGAGGAGGCCTCGAACTCCTGTTGCCGTCATGACTTGCTGTAGAGAGCCGACAATCGCAATCGTCGCCAGCAGTGGAAGGAGCCTTTTAACTGTATTACGGGAGAGGGTCAGGATGTTAATCCGTTTCGGACTGACCAAGAGGGCGACGACAGCGGCAATCATAAACTGCAGAGGCAATCCCAGAATCGGCATTTCAAAGGGCCATATTCGGTAAACCACAACGAGTCCGAAGAACACCACAAAAGGCAGAAGAACTCTCCACCAGCTCATTTTTTCAGGCACCTCAGGCATATCCTGGAGCGCTTGTTTTAGGCTTGACTCCTTTTCTTTCTTCAAACCCAAGCTCAGAACTGTAAAGGTTCCGAGAAGAAGGACCGGAATCCCGAGCGGAAGCTCAAAACCGACATAGGGAATGGCTGTGCCTGCACAGAGGATCATGGCCCAGATGTTGACCGGGGGAGCGGCAGCACTCAATCCAGCTACAATAAAGAGAATAGCAGCAACTCGTTTCTCGGAGATTCCCAGATAGCCGAGGGCCATGGCGATCGGTGCCCCGACCACAAGAAGAGACACACTTCCCGCCCCGGTCAAAGCTCCGGGAATCAAGATGATGATCATGAGCAATAGGAGAGCAATGACGCGCTTGTTATAAAATATTTTTATTGTCCCGCGAACAACATAATTCACACCTCCCGATTCGGAGACAATGGCCATGAAGAGAGTGGCTGTCGTAAAAACAAGAATGACATCGAGGTAAGTAAAACTTCCCTCTACCAGATGGCGCACAAGTTGTCCTATGGGTGGAGTGTGAACAAAAGTTCCGGCCAAACCGCCTGCGACCGAAGCGGTAAGCATGCTGAGTTCGACCGATAAATTTTTCCATTTTGCAGCCGCATAGGTAAAGACCATTACCGCTAATATGATTCCAGTCTGTAAGTACATAAGATCTGCTCCGTTATACTCGTGACCTTAGAAATTCATATAACATTCTCCCGGTATTTTTAGTTATTACCGGGTGAATTAGGCCATTTGAGATGAATATTTTAACTGTTAAATTTCTCCCCTGGAAACAATCCGGATTAGAAAAGATTCAGCATCCGCAAGAGAATGTTCGATGTTTTACTGAAAAGCTGTTTTCAGGATATCGACTACTCCGAGGGCATATTCAACTTCCGTATAGGGAATCCCTTTTTCCTGGGCGATGCTTGAGAAACGTCCGTCTTTATTGCTGTCCTTAGCGGAAATAATGTAGTCCGCGTAAGGAGCGACAGTATCGATCATCCTCTCGTTATCCCCTCCAGGGGCCCCCCTTTTTGAAACTCCGCCGATGTGTAAAGCGATGATGAAAATTTTATTTTTTTTGCAGTAGTCAATAACTTCTTTCAAGCGTTTTACCTCATCTTCAATAGTGAGCCCAGATGCTCCCATCCCTTTCAAACTGGCGCCGATGGCAAAGATGATGGTTTTGTACGGTGTCCCCCTGGGGTATTTAGCGAGGTCGGTGTGAATCTCCGCGTGAAAACCCGTATCGGCGGATTCTCTTCCTCCCAAACCTACGCCGTCCTTAAGAATTGCCGCTGTTGGCACATCACAGTAGTCGTACTTGATCCCTGCCTCTTCCGCGATAATATTCAAGGTTTCTACATCCGTGCTCTGTCCGGCAGAAGTTGTCAGGACAGGATATTCCACTTTGGGAATGTCCTCCGCATACAGTGCAGGAGCTGTCATGACGAAAGTGACAGCCAGGACAAATGTGACGAAAAATGAATTTTTTATGAATCCTTTCATTTGTTGATGAGCTCCTTTTATAGATTGTTGGAATTCAGGGTCAGAATAGAAGGGCGTTCTCAATGCCCTTTTATGCCTATTCTGGCAGCAGAATCCAGGTTTTTTGTACGAATCTTCGGATTATTATTTCTCTTCTTCCGGAACCAGTTGGTTGTACTCGATGAGTTCTTTGAGATACCAATCGGGAAATTTCAGCGGCGCTCTCTTTCTCTCTCGGACGTTGTAAATCCAGAGCTTGTTGTACTTTACGAGGAGGTCATCTCCCAATTTCCACCAGGCATCGATGACATTGGTGGAGTTGTTGATGCTGTAGTCCGTTAAATATTCAATGGCTTTTTTAGGATCGTCCTTGTAGATTTTAAGAGCAGCTTCATCGATGATTGGTACTCTAGCAACCGCGCTCCCTTCCCATTTATCCTGGGCTTTTCTGACGTCCTCGATCGCAAGAGAATAGAGCACTTGCGTGTGAAAATCCACATAGTCGGTTGCCCATCTGGCGGATTCGCGATTGAATTCAAAGTGGTCTCCGATTTCGAATGACCGGGGAATTTGGGTCATTCCGTTGTAAAGGGGCATAAAACATCCCGTATCCTGTGGGCCGAAAGCCAGCCAGAGAATTCCGCCTATGGGGTTCGGAAGCCAGCTCCTCACTTGAGTTACTGTGACGTATTCGGCCCGGTTGACGCCTATAACACGCGGGGTGTTGTATTTTTTCCCTTCATATTCAAAACCGTAGGGGATGAAATTCGGGTTGGCAAACGGTCCTCCCTGAAGTCCTTTGGACGGATCGAAGGGCGTTCCCTCGAATTTATAGCGGGTCATCTTCATGATGTCATAAGCCGAGAACTTTTTGTCCGCTTTAACGGAAAACGGGAGGTCCATGTTCGGCGTATCCGGACTGAGCTTCATGGAGGGAGCTACCAGGTTAAAGAAAGCCCAAAGTCGCGCCCGGGATCCTTTGCTGCTGGTTGCACTGGCTTCGACCGGGGAATAAGCTTTCTTCCAATTGAAAGGTTTCCCGCTTTTGGGATCGTAATAACCGTTGTCGATAGCATAAGAAACGGCGTTCGGTGAAGCCATGAAGTAATCCGGCTTGTTCAAGTCGATCTCCCCTATGCGTGATTCATTGGGACAGACACTGACGTGGTCATCGGGAACACGAGCTGCACACCAGACCGCTCCCGGTTTGCCGCTTTCCGGAGTCCAGAGGGGGCCGACAGGCATGATCTCGAAAACCCAGACCTCGTTGGGATCTGTTACGGCCAGCATCTCGCCCGTATCGGTAAAACCATAACCGTATTTTTCACCCAATTCTCCCATGATCTTTACAGCATCGCGGGCTGTTTTGGCTCTCTCCATGGCGATCAATGTGAGCATGGTAATATCGAATTTTGCCGATGGCGTAGGGTTTTCCATTTTGGATTGGCAGCCGATCGTAGATTCCCCGAAGGCAACCTGGTTATCATTCATGTACCCAAAGTCTCCATGAATATAGCCGTAAGTGTGGGGAACTTGCGGGATTTCAAGTCCTGTGTAGTTTTCCTTGATTTTTTCCCACTTCAAGCCTGTATCGGGAGGGAATGTTTCAAACTGGTTGATGTGGTAAATTTTTCGCATCGCACCTTCTTTGTGGTCGGCCGGAGGAATACGGCGGAAAGTCCAGTCGCAAAGACCACAATCACACGTATGTGTTGCAATGACCGAACCGTCAGTGGATGCGTTTTTACCCACCATGATGACTGTACAGCCGTCTAAGGCATACTCCTTAAGGCACGAAACGCACTCCTTGCCTTCATGCCCGTTGAGAGAAAATGTGCTGATGAGTGCGAAACAGATAAAAAGCATAGCCGCCAGCAAGAATAGCTTTTTGCCCTTCACTTTTACCTCCTTTGAGTTTTCGTTCCGATCGTTATTTTCTATAAGTTTTCCGGGTCTGGAAAAAGCACTAGTGATTGTTTTCAGTCCATTCTGTTTTCTTTAATAGGAAAGTAATATATTGCATTGACCCCGGTGAACTTTATTTATACAAACTATAAATCTTTCTGTCAATCCATACAAAATGGGGACAGGCTTATGAGGGTTTGAAGCAACTTCGGTATCAATAGTCGAATCTTATCTCAATTCGTAACCGGCCTTAAGAATGCTTGCTTGAGCAACTATTTGCATGGGTTCGATCAATGGCACAGCGATGTCCTCAGGCTTTAGGACCAGAGGAATCTCTGTGCAGCCCGCAATGATGGCTTCTGCTCCTCTTCCTATGAGGATTTTAGCCGTGTTGACGATCCATTCTTTGGATAAACCCTTGGTGAATCCCGCTTTGATGCCGCTCGGTCCGTATATGGCTTGCATTACTTTTTCTTGTTCACTTTCTTCGGGTCCGATGACCTGCACTCCTGCTTTTTCATAGGTTTTATGAAAAAGTCCTGACTGCAAAGTTCCGGTGCTGGATATGAGACCGGCTTTTTTTAAGCCTGGAATGTGATCCTTTGCCCAATGTAAGGATTCTTCGAGAAGACTCAGATAGGAAAAATCGACTGTTTGAGCCACTTCGGGCAAAAAATAATGAGCCGTGACACAGGGGATGATGATGAAATCCGCTCCGGCTTGGATCAATTTTTTGATTCCTTTGATGAGGAGAGGCGTGGGGGAAGGCCCTTTTTTAAAAATGGCATTAGTCCTGTGAGGAATTTTGGGATTGCTGTAGATTAAAACGGGTATGTGGTCTTGGTCTTCTTCTGCCTTTGTGTTTTTGAGAATCAAGTCGAACATGTATTCTGTCGCCTCAGGGCCCATTCCACCGAGGATGCCGATGGTCTTTGTCATTCCTTTTGCCTCCACTTCATTATCTCTCGAACTTTTTCCAGGGGCAATGCTTCAAGTTTGTTTCCATCCCTGCCTTCCATCGTCGTCGCTTTGAACATGGAATTCAGAATGGCTTCTTCTGCTGCTTCTGCTGCGGCCAAAAAAAGAGGAGACATAAGCTCGTTCCTGAGAACCTCGATTTTCAACGTTTTTTCGTTTGAGGTACGCTGTATTCTTACTTCAAGCGCAGTGCTGAATGCGATGGCGTAATCGCCGCTTCCGTTTGCGTAAAACCCACCGGTCCTTGGTATTCCCAGCAGTGCTCGCTTAGCAAGCCGACTCAAATTTCTGCTATCCAGAGGTGCATCTGTGGCTACGACTATCATGCAGGAGCCTTCCGACAATGAACCACGCTCTCCGGCCATATAATAATTGCCGATTTCTTTTTCTATAGGATATCCGTTGATTTGAAGTATACCTCCGAAATTAGTCTGTACGAGGACGCCGACCGTGTAGCCTCCTCTTGAATCCGGGAGTTTCCGTGATGAAGTCCCGATCCCCCCTTTCCACTTGAAGCATTGAGTTCCGGTTCCTGCTCCCACACACCCTTCTTCTACCGGTCCTGATTTTGCATTTTTTATTGCCTCGATCACATGGCTTTCCTTAACATGCCTTCCTCGGATGTCGTTCAAAAAGCCATCATTTGTCTCTCCGACTACTGCATTTACAGAGTAAACATTTTCATTTCCAGCTAAGCCAAGAGTGAAGCTGATGAGAGCGTTGGCGGCAGTCGGTACGCTTAGTGTATTTGTAAGTACGATCGGAGTTTCGATGTTTCCCAGCTCCGTGACCTGGGTATATCCCATTAGTTTTCCGTATCCGTTGGCCACATACATCGCACCCGGTACACTTTCCTGATAGATATTTCCTTCATGAGGGAGGATTGCCGTCACGCCCGTGCGGATTTTATCCCCTTCAATGAGAGTGATATGACCGACTTTTATGCCGGATACATCGGTGATGGCATTCCATTGTCCCGGCTTCAGAACTCCAGTTTCAATACCGAACTCTCTTAAACGGGGTTTATCTTCGGATGAGGACATGCTCAGCCCAAAGACTAGAAAAAACAAAAGATAAAAGGTTAAGGATTTCATGGGGTTCTCCTTGGAGAAACATAATGATATGATGTTATTGAATACTATCTAAAAAATCAATCTTAAAGCGAGCAAGCTGTTTTGATAGAATGAAGCAATATACTTCTGTATAAATGATTTCTTGTAATGGAGAAATGAATACAGGGGGCGGAGGGATGAAACGATTCATAGCTTTTGTATCCGTCGGCGCTTTGATTTGGACATTTGGATGTAGGGGAGAAAGGCGGCTCCAGGGACTGTCAACATCTGATGGGTTTGTTAAAATCGGGGACAATGTGCATCTCTATTTTAAGTCAATAGGAGAAGGTTCTGATGTCATCATCATTCCTGCTGCTGCGTATTTGGAATACGAGTTTGAGAGACTTGCCGCCAAAGATCGTACATTGATTTTCTACGATATGCGCAACCGAGGACGGTCATGCCACATTTCGAATGCATCTCAAATCAGCATGGATAACGAGGTTTCCGATCTGGAATGCCTGCGCCAGCATCTAGGTAAGGAGAAAGTCTCCCTGATTGGCTGGTCCTACCTGGGAGCAATGGTCATTCTCTACGCGCTGGAATATCCTGAGAGAGTAAGCCGCATTATTCAAATAGGGCCGCTACCTCCAACTCAGGCGCTATTTGCGAAATCGAAGGCTACTCCAATGGATGAAAAGAATCAAGCCCGATTGAACAAAATGAAGGAAGAAGCTTTGGAAAGTACAGTGCCAGAGACTTTTTGCAAGAAATACTGGGAAATATACTTAAAGAGAATCTTTTATGACCCGGAGAAAATCAGCCATTTTCGAAGTGATAAATGCAAATTCGAGAATGAAATGCCCGACAATGTAAACTTTCAGCTAGGTGCTGTGATAGATTCTTTAGGAAAGTGGGATTGGTTGGATAAACTGAATGCAATAAAAATTCCTGTTTTGACTATTCATGGAGATAGCGATCCGACTTGCCCTCTGGAAGGTTCCCGAACCTGGGTAGCCTGGCTACAGACTGCGCGCCTTTTCATTGTTCCCAACGCGGGACATATGCCCTTTGTGGAAGACCCCGATCTTTTTTATTCCGCAGTCAATACCTTTCTTAAGGGAGAGTGGCCTGAAAATTCCGAGATTGTCGGAGTCCCCGTCTATTTGCATTAACAAAAAAGGACAGGCAACTTTTTTTCTTCATCTCAGAAAAAAATTGCCACCCTCCTTTTTTTGCTTTGTTTAACCGGACAAAGAGAGAATATCACCCCTGATTTCACCCCTAAAGAGGATTGACCGATAACTGTGTTCTGCATAGATTTATTAATGCATGAGAACCATTCTCAGGTATCTGGGAAGCGGTTTGGTTGCTCTGATGCAAATTTTAGCACAAGGCGAGAATTACAGATGGAGCCAAAGAAGCCAAGGATAGTCGCAATAGCCAATCAAAAGGGAGGCGTTGGAAAAACAACGACAGCCATTAATCTAAGCGCAGCTTTGACTCGGCTCGGCAAACAAATCCTTCTTATCGACATCGATTCAGGATCCCACGCAACGTATGGCTTAGGGATTCTTGCACACAAGCTTGAGAAGACAGTGTACAATCTCTTGAAAGGTGAAGTTTCCCTTGAGGAGGCTATTATCGAAGTTCTCATTGAAGATTTTAGCATGGATTTTATACCGTCTTCCCTAGAATTGGCTGAAGCAGAAATGATATTATTCAACACTCCCGGGCGTGAGTTCCTTCTATCTAATGCTCTTTCCAGTGCAACAAAATATGACTTTATTTTTATTGATTGCCCTCCCTCGCTGGGCCTCTTAACGCTCAACGCGCTTGTCGCAGCAAGAGAGATTTTCATCCCTCTACAAACAGAATTCCTGGCTTTGCAAGGACTTAGCAAATTGTTGGATTCGATTGCTATTATTAAAGAGCGATTGAATCCTCAATTAGAGCTCATGGGAGTTTGTGCGACCAGATATGATGGGAGGAAAATTCTTAATCGAGAAGTTGTCCAGAAGATAAGAACTTATTTCGGAGATAAAGCATATACTCTTCCGATAAGAGAAAATATATCTTTGGCTGAAAGTCCATCACATGGCTTAACCATCTTTGAGTACTCTCCTTCCTCATATGGTGCGGAAGATTATATGATTCTTGCAAAAGATATTTTAGAGAGGTCGGGACAATGTGTGCAGCAAGAAGATTAGGTGATTTGGATCCCTTTACCTGGATCAGAGATACGAGAGAAGATATACTGGTTGAGAAGGTTCTATGTGCCACAACACCCCGTATCGGCACAGATTCAAAAATGGCCACCCCTCTTCAACCTGTTCTGCCGACCAATATCGAAAAGCCTGTCGAGATCACTATTTCCTTTAGAGAGGTTAAAGGAGAGAGCATGATAACCGTTGAAATCTCCAAAGAGGGAAACCCGCCTACAAAGATAAATCTCAAAACCTAGCATTACCTCCTCATAATATAAAATAGCACCTCTAGTTCCAACGATAGAGGTGATTCTGCGTCTCACTTTGATGTTCCTGCGCTCAACCTCGGTATCTTCTCCACGACTATATTAATGGTAATACAATAGAGTGCATTTCAGCTTAAACTCATTGAAATTGGAAAATTTACTATCATGATTGACCGGAATTCATCTTCTGAGGACATTAAAATCACCTCTGAATCCATCTCTAAGGGTGATTGTGCGATCCGAGCGAATCTGTCATGATTTTTAAGAAAATATTAGTTCTGAATCATGTCACTATTGGCTATAAGAATATACATGCAAAACCATTTAAGGATGGGGAAAATGAATTGTAGACTTTTTAAATCAAAGCTTCTAACAATTTCCACACTATGCCTTTTCGTTTTTCTTTTAACACCTGAGGTGTCATCTTACAGCAATTACATGAACGAAGAAAACTTCGCAAAACTGATCAAGGAAGGCGAAGCCTTATACCAGAATAAAGAGTTCGATAAGGCGATCATACGTTATATGGAAGCATACATGGAGGCGGAGAGAGAAGCTGAATTTTCCGACGTCTATTTGAGATTGGCGCTGGCGTATTCGGCGACCAATCAGAAAAGTAAGGCGAAAGAATTTCTGTTGAAACTTTTAAAAATCCAACCGGACAAAACGATTGAGGAACAGAGTTTTCCTGCGGATTTCGTTATTCTTTTCTATCAAGCCAAAATTGACGTTCTAAAACCTGCTGTGGAGAGTCCGGAACCGGAGATGGAAAAGAGTAAACCTGCTGAAACTGAGGAAACAAAAAAAGAAGAGCCGACAAAAGAGGTAGCTGAGAAACAAAAACCCGCTCCTGTAAAAGAAGAAAAGAAACCGACTCAAGTCGCGTCACCCAAAAAAACAAAGCCCGAAACGACCCCGAAAAAAGAGGTAGCAAAAACAGCCGCTAAAGAGCCTCCAGCCAAAGAAGTGGAAAAACAACCAGTGACAAAAACCGAGAAAAAAGAGCCTCTGCCCGAGAAACTCAAAAAAGTTCCCGGAGTCAAAGATACTGAAGAAAAAATAGAGGAGCCTGAAAAAGGGGTGGAGCCAAAGGAGGCGATCGTAAAAGAGGCAGAAGAGAAACCTGTTGTGAAATCTTTAGCTGCTGAGGAAGCCACGGCTGAAAAAGGAAAAAAAGTTCCCTGGCTCTTGATAGGGGGCTTGGTAGTAATCGGGGGTGCCCTTGCCTATTTGTTTTTGGGAGGGAAATCCAACGATGAGGAATCGACCGCAGCTACCGCCGGCAGTATACAAGTGAATTCAAGTCCTTCGGGAGCAAAAGTTTTTCTGGACGGTTCTGATACGAATGAAGTAACGAACACAACACTAACCGGGATTTCCGCCGGCTCACATGAAGTGAGAATTTTCAAAGAGGGATATGTGGATCATGAAGAGAGTGTAATGGTAACTGGAGGAGAAACTGCAATTGTCAATGCCAATCTATCAAAACATACCATTACGGTAAATACTCCAACAGCCGGGGTGGCTTTGGTCAAAGGAAAGTCCGTGCAGATCACATGGACTACAGGCGGTGGGGCAATTGCCAGTGGAGCCGATAAAAGTCATTTCAGCCAACTGCTCGCAGATGGGAGCGGTTCGCGAGCATATCTCAGGTTGAAAGTATACCGTGAAAGAGAAACGATGCGGTCCAGCAGCCACTCTCCCAATGCAAAAAGAGGAAATGATGGAGATGATTTATCGAGGGTTCGAAAGGTCATCGGCGAACTTTCACCTTCAGCAAAAGGAGATACTGCGATGAAGTCCCAAGGAATGGGTGCAAGGGCATCAACTCCTGGTGCCAACCCTGGAAGCCTGAATCTAGATCCGCACACTCAGTCTGGTGTGGGAGCTGCGAGTCCCGGAGACATCGCATATGTCCAGGCCATATCTGATGTAATTATTGATCTTTATCAGAATGATGAAAAAGTGAGTACAATTAACAACAGGACACCTAATGACGGTTTGTTCAACTGGAAAATCCCTCAGAATGTCAATGATGGCTTTCAGTACAAAATCCGAGTTGCTGCTGCTGATGAGCCTTCTGTTTTTGGGATGAGCAAAGCCTTTTCAATAAAGACAGATTATGAGTTTGAAACACAATGGGGAAGCAAGGGCACCCGGGATGGTGAGCTCAACCAGCCTGTTGGCGTCGCTTTCAAGCTTAGCAAGCTTTTTGTTGTGGAAAATATCAATTCTCGCATTTCCATTTTCACTCAACAAGGCACTTTTCTTGGAAAGTATGGCTCTCCCGGAGATGCTCAGGACCAGTTCAATAATCCCATTGGGGTAGCCGTTGACAATTCAGGTAACGTCTATATCGCTGATACCGGAAATGAACGAATAATGAAATTCACTTCAAACGGTGTATTCGTGCGTAATTGGGGGCGGCGCGGCGGCAATAATGGTGAATTTCGATCTCCCAGCGGTATTGCCGTTGATAATCAGGGAAATGTCTATGTAGCAGACTCCTACAATTTCCGTATCCAGAAATTCAATTCTGATGGTAAATTCCTGATGAAGTGGGGTAGTCGCGGTGATGGGGATAATCAATTTGGGCTTCCAACGGGAGTGGCTGTGGATGATGGTGGAAATGTTTATGTTGCCGATACCGAAAATCATCGCCTTATGAAATTCAATTCCAACGGCGAATTCCTTCTTAAATGGGGCAGTCATGGAAGTGGTGACGACAAGTTCAACCAACCCTCTGGGGTGGCCGTTGACAGTGCGGGTGATGTTTTTGTCTCAGATTCTGAAAATCACCGGGTGATGAAATTTAATTCCAGCGGGGCACTAGTTTTTAAATTGGGATCAAGAGGAGACGGGAATCAACAATTTCGATATCCAGCCGGGATTGCTGTTGACAGTCAGGGAAATATCTATGTTGCTGACTCCGGCAATTACAGAATTATGAAATTCGCACTGGTGAAATGACCTGATTTTTTCACACCCGAGATTCAGAGAGGGTTTTTATTTCGCTTTCTAACTTTCTTTCGACATAACCGTGCTTTCTCCCGAGGATGGCTAAGTGCTGGCTGTGGGGGGAAATAAGCAAAAGGGGTTATAGAATTGAAATCCTTGCCCAGCCAGCAAAGCAAGAAATAATTTAACGACACCATAAATGATATAAATATTATAGATTTAATAAAAAGTAATCGGGTTTTTCTCCTTCGTTCCAGAGCTTTCTCAAATAAAATGAAGGAGATACTCCAAACTAAAAGTTTTATGATGGGGTGAGAAAATAAAATCCGCCCTAGCGTCTATTTGGATTGGCTCAAAGTGTTTAGATTTTATTGACAAATCTGTGTTTGTTCAGGTAATTTTTCTTTCGAAATAATGATCATTTTGAGGGGATCGGCCTTTTTTATGAAATCCTGTTTGATATTCATACTGATTTTCCCGCCTTTTTCCTGGGCTGTGTCACAAGTGAAAAGAGTCGAATGTACAAATATTTCGAAATCTTATCACATCTATTTTGAGGAGGGAGAAAAATTTTTAGAACAAGGGCACTTTTTGGACGCCCGGAAATCTTATGAAACAAGTATGAAGATTGCAGTTGAGCAAGAAGAAAGAAAAGGGGAAGTAAAAAGCTTAATGCGCCTGGGATTGATTTTTTGGAATTTAGGGCAACTCGACAAATCTTTGCCCTATTATAAAAAAGCCTTGCTACTTGCCGAGAGAGGTGGCTTTTCCGAAGAATACAGAGAATGTCAAAGTATCATACAAATATTTAAGTTTTACGGGCGAGGGAAACAAAAACGGGATCTGCAGGATTATAGTGCATCAATACAGAGCTTTAAGACCGCTGTTAAATATGCTAGGGAAATAGGAAGTAAATATCATGAATTGAAATGTTTACGTCAGCTTAGTCTATCCTTCTGGGAGATCTATGACCTTCAAGAATTTTATTTGTTGAATGAGAAATGTTTGAATCTATCAAAAAACCTTAACCATAAAAGTGAATTTGGAAAGGCAAATAACCATATCGGTCTTTTTTATTGGAAAAGCAATGATTATTCGAATGCCCTATATTTTTACCAAGAAGCATTAAGAATTGCACGAGAGTTGGGAATAGAGGAGGAAGAATCTGCTTGTCTCAGTAATATTGCTAATGTTATGCAAATTTTAGGTTCTTATAGAATGTCAATTGACTACTTAAAAGATGCACTCCGTATAGATGAAAGATTAAAGAAAGAAATCTATATATCAAAAGATTTAAATAATTTAGGTGAGGTATTTCGACACAAAGCAATTCATTCAGAAAATCCAGTATATTTTAAAAAGGCACTTGATTATTTTGAAAGATGTTATGTCCTATCAAAAAAAATAGGAGACCTGAGGACTCAAGCAAAAGTGCTCAATAATATGGGAATAGTCTTTTTATATCTAAAGGATTATTCGAATGCCATTAAATACTTTACTTATTCTTATAAGTTTGTAGTAAAGATCAATGATTTAGATTCAAAAGGAGTAGTTTTAAACAACATGGGTTTCGCTATGTTACAACTCGGTGAGAGTGGAAAAGCGGAAAATCTTTTTAAACAAGCAGTGGAAGCTGGCCAGAACAATTATAATAAAGAGATTCTGTGGGAAGCCTATTTCGGATTGGGAAAATGTTATGAGAAGCGACAAGATGTTTCTAACGCCTTGATCAATTATGAAAATGCAGTTAATGTCATAGACCGAATTCGAAAAGGGATCACGATAGATATGCATAAAGCGGGATTTGCCAGGGATAAACTTAAAGTGTATGAATCCCTTGTAAGCCTCTTGTACAGATATAGAAACCACAAATCAATTAACGCTTCGGGAGAAATTTTTCGAGTGGTCGAAAGCGCAAAAGCAAGGGCGTTTCTTGAGAGTTTGGGTGAATCCCAAATCAACATACGCAACCGGCTGACTGAGGCAATGAAAAATAGAGAAAATGATATCTTAAACCGTATCTCTTCTGGCACTCGCAAACTGAATCAAATGCATCTCACTGAGTTTCAGAGGAAAAAAATTCTGCGCGAAGTTAAGAATGCAGAAGATGAATATTTGTTATTTATATCGAAAATAAGAATTGAAATACCGGAAATTGCCAACCTGGTTTCACCTGAGCCTTGCACAATTGAAGAAGTCCAGAAACAAATCACTAATCAAAAAACAGCATTGATTGAATACTTCCTTGGGGAGTCGAAATCATTTGTTTTTTTAATCTCGGAAGAGGAAATTTATCTCGATACTCTTCCGGGGAGAGAAGAAATAAGGAAATCTTTGAAAGCCTATCTGAAAGCTTTGGCAGAGCAGCCTGGGAGGTCTTTTAACGGAGAAAAAGCTAGTGCGAGATTGGCGAAAGAGCTTCTCCCTATCACTCAGCTAAATGCACTCAAATCTGTTGAAAATTTGGTAATAATCCCAGATGGAATTTTGTATTATCTGCCCTTCGAAACTCTTCTTATTTCCAATAAAAAAGTTCCAACTGAAAATAAGTTATTGTTATCAAGATACAATATTTCTTACTCTCCCTCTTCTTCTTCTCTTCTTTTTTTAACTCGGGTGAATAGGAAAGAGCTCCCTTCAAAAGATTTATTGGCATTTGGAAATCCAAATTATCATCTTGGAGAGAATTCGACTCTTGCGGAAAATTCCATCCCCTCTAATATATTAAAAGACGTTTTTCAAAATGAAGGCTTTGATTTGTCGCCTCTCCCGTATAGCCAAAAAGAGGTTGAAAGCATTTCCAAGCTTTTTTCAGAAAAAAATAAGGATGTTTATTTTGGTAACAATGCTTGCGAAGATACTCTTAAGAGGATCCCGCTCGAAGATTATAAGATCGTCCATTTTGCGTGCCATGGACTTCTTGATGAAAAAGTTCCTTCTCGTTCAGCACTAGTACTCTCTTTAGGGAATTGTTTAAAAGACGATGGATTCCTTCAGGTTCGTGAAATTTATAACTTGAGGCTTAAATCCGAGCTTGTAATTCTATCGGCGTGTCAAACGGCAAGAGGGAAATTGGAAAATGGAGAAGGTGTCTTAGGCCTTCCAAGAATTTTTTTTAATTCTGGAACTCGTTCTGTGATTTCTACGCTGTGGAAGATCGACGACAAGTCTACATCGAAATTTATGAAATATCTCTATACATATTTGAATGAAGGCTATGATAAAACCCAGTCATTGACACTCGCAAAATTAAAGATGATAAAATCAGGATATCATCATCCATTCTATTGGGCTGCATTTATATTGAACGGGGATTATTCTTCTCCTGCTTTAAGAAAGAATCACTGAACGTTGACTTTATGAACCGCTAATAACTCAGAATGAATTCCTGAAGCTGCGATTCAATTATCTTTCCATTGAGCAAATAAGCTGTGACCATCCAGAAATATTTTTTTTGGTTTATAGTCAGATTTAAGATTTCATTCGGAATCCCAAACCTGTGATTTATAATTTTTTCACTTTTCCAGACCGGATATAATGAATCGTCGAAAATTTCCAGAATAAAATATTTGGCATCTACGTCTGTCTTCCAGCTAAATATTATTTTTTGTTTTGGAACAATTTTGTTAACAGGGCTTATCAATTCGAAATGGCTCGATTCTCTGCCTCGGTACACATCTTTTTGTGGTAACCGAATGATTAAGATCGAAAGCAAAATTGTAATTGCGAGCATAGAAACAATTAGGACCCAAGATAAACGTAAGGTGGCTGTGTTGAAGATCTTCGGTTTAATCAGTCTTTCTTTTTTGGTATGAAGAATAGCTTCAATATCGGTTGAAAATTTTTCCTTCTCTCTCATAGCTTTCCCGATAATGCGCAGTTCTTTTATACAATGACTGCATTGCGAAACATGATCTATCATCTCATTTTTCAGATGCGATTTAATGTTTGTGCTAAATAATGAAACAATCTGTTCAGGTGAAGGACAGTGTTTTCGAGTGTCTGGGGTTTTCTCAGTAACAAAGGCTTGGTATAGCCTCTTCATTTCCTCGTGTTTAATCTTTATATCCGTCATACCGGATTCCCTTTTCTCTGAGCTTTTTCTTTAAATCATCCAATCCACGATAAAGCAAATTTCGGGTCTTGTCCTTACTCCAATTTAAAAGTAAGGAAATTTCGTCTAAAGTCATATTTAACAGGAATAATTTAACGACTTTGCGACGTGTTTCTATAAGAGATTCAATTGTTTCGCCGACCATATTTCTAAGTTCTAAATTCATAGATGTATGTCTCTTATAGTGACTTTTCTTGTCGGCTATAGTTTTACGCTTTTCTTTTGCGATTATCCCTTCTTCTCTTCTGGATTTCCTTATCTGATCGATCACACAGGAATTTACTACTTTTTTTAGATAAGACGAATAGTTGTATATTTTTTTCTCATCTCTGAATATATTCCAGAGCTTTATTTTTACTTCTTGGAATATGTCATCAGGCTCTATCCCGTTTCTCTGCGGATTAAATTGTTGAATAAGGGCCTCAATATATCGGGAAAACCTTTCTATCAGTTTTTCGAAATCTTGAATCTTCTTATCTTCCCAAGTCATTTTATATCATTCGTGCTAATCAGGATAAAAATTCTTTACATATATATAGATTGTTTTTTATGTTTTTTTTTCTCATTGAGAGATAAGATTTGATTAAATTTGAAAGGATTTTTGTATAAATCTATACAGAATTATTGGAAAATCTATTTTTTCTTGCTTTGAAAACGAAGAAGATAATAAAACCGATTAGAAAAATAAGTCCGATAAGAATAAATTTAATGTTTTTATCAGGGAAGATTATTTGGTCGGCTTTACCCGATACGATAAATCCGGCCCAATAATATGGATGCGATAGAATCTTTGAATTAATAAGTTCGAGTTTCGCTTTCCTCAAAGAGTTCATTATAGATTGTGAAGACCTTAGGTGAGTATAAAATCTTTCCATCAGTTGATATGTGGCCTGGTCATTTACAGCCCAAAGACTCATAAGGACAGAAGATGAGCCAGCATAAAAAAAGGCTCTATTGATCCCTTCTATACCTTCACCTCTTATAAATTGGCCTAGTCCTGTATGGCATGCAGAGAGGGTGACTAAATCGGTATTGAGTTTTAGGTTATAAATCTCTCGCATTTGAAGGAAACCGTCTTCACTTTGGTCAGTATCCAACGATAGAACAATAGACGACCGAGCCGGTTTTTTGTTGTCTACTAAACTGTGTGTCGCAAAGTGAATAATTTTGTAGTCGTACAGTAATTGATTTTTAAGATGCTCCTCTGAAGCCTCT
>JAFGNQ010000353.1 GCA_016926925.1 Candidatus Aminicenantota bacterium | reverse complement strand
TTTCGCCCACGGCAAGAGCGGGGTAAAGGTGACCTCCGGTTCCGCCCCCGCTTATGATGACGGTTTTCGGGCGCATCATCGGCTCCTGCTCCCTTTCTTTCTCTGAGAAATATGGAGGAGAATTCCAATGCTGAAAAGCGTGCACAGCAGCGATGATCTGCCAAAACTGATGAGAGGAAGAGGGAGCCCGGTCGGCGGCCCCAAGCCCAACACTATGCTGATGTTCAAGAGCGCTTGGCCGAAGATGGCGAGAGTCAGGCCTGCAGCCACGATACGGCTGAATGCGTCGGGAGCCCTCCATGATATGAGCAATCCCCGCCAGAGAAAAATCCCGAAGAGCAGCAGTATGGCCAGAGTCCCAACCAACCCGAGTTCTTCCCCGATAATGGCGTAGATATAATCCGTATGTGCGCACGGCAGGAAGAAAAGTTTTTGAGTGCTCTCTCCGATGCTCACTCCGAACAAGCCTCCGGATCCGACCGCCAGTTTGGATTGAATGATTTGAAAACCGCTGCCCAAACGGTCGCTCGTGGGAGAGAGAAAAGCGGTGATCCTATCCATTCGATATTGCGCGTTGAAGAGATAGAATACAAAAAGAGTAGAGGAGACAGCCCCTAAAAAAATGAAATAGGCGATCTTCAGTCCACCGATAAAGAGCATGACGGTACAGATGACGAAAAGGAGGAGAGCGCTCCCGTAATCCGGTTCTATGATGATGAGAAGCAGGGCCAAGAGTATCACGGCCAGCGGTACGAGAACGGTCTTTACCTCACCCAGTCTTTCTTTTTTTTTGTCAAGATAATAAGCTATGAACAAAATCAAGCTTATTTTGGCCAGTTCCGAAGGTTGGAATCGGAGTCCGTAGAAATGGATCCAGCGATTTGTCGAGCCCAGTGCTGGCATCGCCAAGCTCAATCCCAGAAGGAGGAATGTCAGGATCAAAAACCCGTAGATGAATTGAGTATTTTGGTAAAAAGGCTTGGGGATGAGCAGCATCACCAGGATTACGGCCAGACCCAGACCGACACCCATAACCTGATTGATGAAAAAATAAAAAGGCTGTTGGTACTTCTCACCGGCTAGAATTGCGGACGAACTGAAAACCATGATAAGGCCGAACGCAATCAGAATGAGCACTACGAAAAAGAGGGGCTTATCGAATCCGTACTGTCTGAAGATTTCCATCAAGATACACCCTTTTCCGCAATTCTTTTCTTCAGTGACAAAACTTCCTGCTTGAAAATCTTACCCCGTTCCTCAAAATTGGCAAACATGTCATAGCTTGTACATGCCGGTGCGAGGAGAACGACATCCCCCGGCGATGCGGCGGCAAAACCCGATTCGACTGCTTCGCGCAATGAAGACACACGGCTCATTGGGACTCCGTTTTTGAGAGCCCCTGCGATTTTTTCTTTTGCCTCCCCTAGAAGAAAGATTTTTTTCACCTGAAGTGCGATGGACTTCTTCAGTGCCTCAAAAGTACCTCCTTTGTCTCTCCCTCCCAAAATCAGGATGATTTTTTGGTCAAAACTTTGGATGGATTTGAGGGCGGCTCCTACGTTCGTGGCTTTGGAGTCGTTATAGAAGGTTACGCCTTCGAGTGTGGCCACTTTCTCCAGCCGGTGCTCCAGACCCTCGAATTCTTCCACGCTTGTCTTGATCACAGGCGAGGGAACATGCAACAGGTGTCCGACACATAACGCAGCCATGATGTTTTCTTGATTGTGGACACCGGGGAGATGTACGTCATTTGTGTTCATGATCGTCTTTTTTCCATCATCTGAGAAGACGATCCTGTCCTTATCGATATAGCATCCCGGAGAGATCGCCCTCATTCTGCTGAATCCATAGATGTGCGGCCTTATCTCCTCTCTCAGGTTCCAAACGAGGGGATCGTCGCCGTTCAGAATGGCGGTGTCGTTCCGGTTTTGATTTTTGAAGAGACGCTTCTTCGCGGAAAAATAGTCGTCGAAGCTCTTATGCCAATCCAGATGGTCGGGGGTTATGTTCAAGAAAATCGATACGGATGCTCTGAAATGTTTCGCATACTCCAGCTGAAAGCTGGAAAGCTCCGTAACGTAGATATGGTCGTCTTTACTTGAGTCTACAAAGCTGATCAAAGGAGTGCCGATGTTCCCTGCTAAAAAGGCCTTTCGTCCCCCCTTCACGAGGATTTCATGGCAGAGGGTTGCTGTGGTGGATTTGCCGTTCGATCCGGTAATGCCGATGATCCTTCCCCTTATGTACCGGAAAGCAAGCTCGACCTCTGAGACAACCTCGACCCCATGTGCCATTGCGTCCGTCAATTCCGGAATCGGGGGGACACCCGGACTTGGAACGATCATGTCCGCTTGCATGAAAGAAGATCGTCGATGTCCACCGGCTTCGATCTCTACTCCCCGTTGAGTCCACTGACGAATTTTATCCGATATCTGCTCGGATGGCTTCCCTTCGCTGATTTGCACACGGGCTTGCCTGTCCAACAGGAAGCGGCACACGGATTCCCCCGTCTTTCCCAACCCAACGACCAGCACTTTTTTTCCTTCGAGGTTCATTTTATCTCAGTTTCAGAGTGGTAAGACTGAAAAGCGCGAATATGATTCCCACAATCCAGAAGCGAACTACGATTTTTTGTTCCGACCAGCCCATCAATTCGAAATGATGGTGCAGGGGGGCCATGCGGAATATCCTCTTTCCCCCGGTCATTTTGAAATAGGATATCTGGATCAAAACGGATAGGGCTTCCAGGATGAATACCCCTGCAACCGTAAACAAGAGAAATTCTTGTTTGATGAGAATGGCCACAGCCCCGATTGTGCCGCCCAGTGACAGAGCCCCTGTATCGCCCATAAAGACTTCTGCAGGATGGCAGTTGTACCAGAGAAAGCCGAGACACGCGCCGGCCATGGCGCCCAGAAAGACTGTTAATTCGGAAGCTAATCCCACTCGCGTGATGTTCAAGTACTGAGACCAAAGAGCGTGACCGGCAATGTAGCAGAGCGCCGTCAAGGCGGTGGCACTGATAAGAGTCAGACCGATGGCTAGGCCGTCCAGCCCGTCAGCAAAATTGACGGCATTGGAAGACCCGACGAGGATGAACATAATCCAGGGAAGATAGAGGACTCCCAGGTAAGGTGTCCATGCCTTGAAAAACGGAAGGCTCATGCGGAGGTCGAACTCACCTTTCGATCCAAGATAAAGCAGGAACAATCCGATAACCCCCGCAAGGAAGATTTGGATGATCAGTTTTTTCCTGATAATGAGTCCGGAGACTTTTTTCTTTTTGATCTTGAGGTAATCATCCCAAAAGCCGAGAATGCCGAAAGAAAGCATCGTGAATACGGCGATCCAGACGTAGATGTTCTCCAAGTCCCCCCAGAGCAGAGTAGGAATGAGAGTCGCGGCGATAATGAGGATCCCGCCCATGGAAGGAGTGCCCCTTTTCTCTGAATGAGATTTTGGGCCGTCCGGTCTGATTTCTTCTCCGACCTGGTGTTTTTTAAGGCCTTTAATCACCCAGTGTCCGAGGACCATACTGATCAGGAGAGCTGTGATTCCCGCCAGCGCGGTTCGAACCGTGATATAACGGAAGACGTTGAAGAATATGAAGTACTGCTTCATCGGTACAAGAAGCCAATAGAGCACGTTAAGCCCTCCTCTTTTTCAAATTGGCTACGATGTTTTCCATCTTCAATCCTCGCGAACCTTTGACTAATATGAGATCCCCGCTCTCTAAAAGCTCCTGGATGTTGTCAGCGGCTTCCTCAGTGTTTGAGAAGGAGTAGACCTGTTTTTGAGGCATGCCGGAGTCTATGGCTGCTTCCGCCATAACGCGGCTTAAAGCCCCTACTGTAACGAGCAGTTCATAAGCGTAGTTGAAAACCTGTTCTCCCGCTTTTCTGTGGTACATTGCGGAATCCTTTCCCAGTTCCAGCATGTCGCCCAGAACGGCGACTTTTCTTTTGTGGGGAAGTCCGGCAACGCTTTTCAGCGTGGATTCCAGCCCTGCAGGATTGGAGTTGTAAGAGTCATCTATGAGTATCATACCCCCGTCGAGGTGGATGAGCGTACCCCTCATTTTGTAGAGCTCGAGTGAGTGTGTCTGTTCGCAGATGCCGTTTAAAGGGATGGAGAAAGCATAGCCTAGAGCCACAGCTGCCAGGTAATTATAAAGCGCGGTCTCATAGAAGAAAGGAAGTGAGATCCGTTGCCGTATTTCCCCGTAGGAAAGAATGAAGGACATTCCCTCCCATCCTTTTATCCGGATGTTCTTTGCAGAGACATCACAGCGATCTGAGAGGCCAAAAAAGACTTTCTCTCCACTCCAGTCCTTTGAAATACGTTCCACCCATGGGTCATCCCCGTTGAGAACAGCGGTGCTTCCTTGTTCGGCTCCCTCCAGAATTTCTTTTTTTGCAGCGGCAATACCCGCCATGTCCTCAAAAAACTCGAGGTGGACGGGTTGGATGTTGGTGATAAGAACAATCTGAGGTGGAGCGATCCGTGTCAGATTTCGGATTTCCCCGGCATGATTCATTCCCATTTCCAGAATGGCGATATCGTGATTCTCCTGGAGTTTAAGAACGGAGAGTGGCAGGCCGATGTGATTGTTTAAATTGCCTTCAGACTTGAGTACTCTGAAATAAGGTGCGAGGAGGGTGGCGGCAAACTCCTTTGTGGTGGTTTTTCCGATACTTCCGGTGATGCCCACGACTTTCACCTGGTATTCCGTAAGAACATCTGCAGCCAGATTTTGCAGAGCGTCAAGAGTATCCTCCACCTTAATCAATCCGAAGCCCTTGCGAGGGGAGACAACCTTCTGCGAGATTACGGCACCCGCGGCGCCTTTTTCCGCAGCTTTAGAGATGAAGGCATGTCCGTTTCTTTCCGCGATCAAGGCGAAAAAGAGCTCGCCCGGTTCTGATAAACGAGAATCCGTATTGAATTTGCAGAAAGACAGCGACGGCGAACCCTGAAGAACATGTCCCTTCATTTTTGCTTCAAGTTGGTTCAGTCTGAGTTCCACCAATGTCACCCCTCCAACTCTTTAATGATCTCTCTGATAACGTCCGCGTCGTCGAAGGTGTGGACTTCGTCTCCGACTATTTGGTAGTTTTCGTGGCCTTTGCCCGCCACAAGAACATAATCATCTCGCTTTGCGAGCCGGAGCGCCTCTCGAATAGCTTTTTTGCGATCAGGTTGTACGGAGTACTTTGTCGATCCCGTTTTCTTTATTCCCTCCTCTATTTGGGATATTATGGTCAGGGGGTCTTCAGACCTGGGATTATCGGATGTGATAATCATCCAGTCTGCGTAGGAAGCCGCCACCTCGCCCATCCTCGGCCGTTTTGTCTTATCTCTATCTCCACCGGCCCCGAAAACGAGGATGATACGCTGTTTGCTCAGCTCTCGGGTTGTTTCAAGCAGCTTTCTCAAGGCATCATCCGTATGGGCATAGTCGACCATCAGATTGAACCCGAAAGGATTTTCGATTTTCTCGAAACGCCCCGGTACACCTCGGAGCGAAGCGATTCCTTCTTTGATCTTGTGTACGGGGATATTCAAGATCAAAGCGCTGGCTGTTGCCGCAAGTATGTTGTAGAGGTTTGGCCTTCCCAGGAGGGGAGATTGAAGAGAGATTCTTCCGGCGGGATACTTTATGTCCGCTTCAATACCCTTTTCGGAGAAGCGGAATTGTTCTGCTCGCACCATGGCTGGAGGAGCGACTCCAAATGAGATAACTCCCATGGTGAGTTGGGAGGCCAATTTTTTTCCCCATGAATCATCCGTATTGACGACAGCCAAATGTTTTTTCCCCGGGAGGGAAAAAAGCCTTTTTTTGGCTTCAAAGTAATCTTCCATCGAATGATGGTAGTCCATGTGCTCGCCGCTCAAGTTGGTGAACACCGTTAATTGAAAACGGATGCCGGTGACTCTCTGGAGTGCTAAAGAATGGGATGAGACTTCCATGACACAATGGCTGGCACCGTCTTGGATCATTTCCCTCAACATTCTTTGGAGGTCCGGTGCTTCGGGTGTTGTCCTCGGGGCGGGGATTTCTCTTTTAGGTCCTCTATAGGATATGGTTCCGAGGACACCCGGCCGGAAATTCGCCTTTTTCAGGATGGCTTCAAGAATGTAGGTTACGGTTGTCTTTCCTTTGGTTCCCGTAACGCCGATAACCGGTATTTCTTCCGAAGGATGGGAATAGAAGTTGGCTGAGCACAGCCCCAGCGCGAGTCGTGCATTGCAGGCTTGAATCCAAGTTTTCGGAAAATTTTCGGGGGCCTCTCTGTCTGAGAGCACGGCGAGCGCTCCCCGTTCCAGAGAGTCAGCGACAAAGTTCATGCCGTCGGTCTTTTCTCCTTTCATTGCCGCGAACAGAAATCCCGGCTGCACGGACTTGGAGGAATAGGTGATACCCCGGATGTCGATATCCGTATCCCCGCTCAGGTTTATGACGGGAACAGCTTCCAAAATATCTGTTAGGTTCATCTTATCTTACTGCTTTTGTTGCGATGCTATCATTCTTTGCGGCGGGATATGTTGTCTCGGGATTTGAAGATAGCGCAGCGTTTGCAGCGCGGTTTCGCGGAATAGGGGCGCTGCGACCTCTCCTCCGTAAAAAACTCCCTTGGGCTCATCGATGATGACGATAATGCTAAGAATAGGATCCTCTACCGGTACATATCCGACAAAAGATGAGGTGTGCAGCCTTGCGGAATAGCGGCCGATCGCCGGATCGAACTTCTGGGCAGTCCCCGTTTTTCCGGCTACTCTGTAGCCTTCGATTTGGGCTTGGGTCCCTGTGCCTGATAAAACCACACCTTCCAGCATGCGGGACATCTGGAGCGCCGTCTCTTCGGAAAGGACTCTTTGGCCTTGATGGGGAGTATCGATATCGGCGCCCTCCTGATTTGGGGCGTTTTTGACTATGCGCGGGGGGATGACCGATCCTTTTTGGGCAACGATGTTTATAGCCTGAAGCATCTGGATGGCCGTGACGGATATTTCATAGCCTATGGAGAGAGAAGATAGGGAGATATCCGTCCAGCTTTCTATGGGTCTGAAGATTCCCTGTTCTTCTGCGGGAAGATCGATCCCGGTTCTCTGTCCAAAACCGAAAGCTTTAATCGTCTCGTAGAGGTTTTTTTCTCCGATTTTCTGACCGATTTGTACGGTTCCGACATTGGAAGAATGAATGATGACTTCGGGGAAGGTAAGGACACCCATTTTTTTGTGATCTCTGATGACCTTGCCCGGAACGGTGATGGCCCCCTGGCTGCAATCGAAGACGGCATTCAAGCTAACGCTTTTTGTTTCCAACGCGGCGGAAGCGGTTATGATTTTGAACGTCGATCCCGGATCGAACGTTTGATGGATAGCCTTGTTCCTATCAATTTTGGCTACGTCGGGGGGTGGGAAGTTGAGGTCGTATGCGGGGTAATTTGCCATTGCCAGAATGTCACCGGAAGGAGGATGGGAGATGATCACGGTTCCCCATCGGGCCTGTGTTTTGCGTGCGACTTTTTCCAGCTCTTTCTCAGCGATGTACTGGATGGTCTCATCGATGGTGAGGATCAGGTTTTTCCCCGGGACCGGAGCCTTGAGGGTTTCAAATCGATACTCCCTGTATTTAGCGTCCTTGAGGATGAGACGTTCTCCCTTTTGCCCCTCAAGAAAGCCGTTGTAGCGGTATTCGATCCCGCTCTGCCCTCGATCGTCTATGTTAACCCTCCCAATTACGTGAACAGCCAGCCGGCCTTGCGGATAAAACCTTTTGTTCTCCTCGTCAAAGTGAACTCCCGCCAAATCGAGAGCTTTTAGTCTTGCGGCTTCCTCGGGTTCGATTTTGCGTTTGATCCAGATAAAAGAATCGCTCTTCTTGAGCCGCTCGATAATCCCGGCTGTTTTCGTTGAAGACAGATGGAGTGATTTCCTCAATGCTTGGATTTTTTCCAAATGTTTTTGCATGGGCTCGTCTTTAGACGGAATGTAGAAAACGGATGCCCTCGGCAAGCTTCGGGCCAAGATGTTGCCGGATCGATCGAATAGAGTTCCTCTCTTGGGAATGATCTTCTCGACGTCATGGTTTTGCTCGGCCACCTCATTTTTCAAACGGGTATAATCGATAACCTGCAACTGGATGAGCCGGAGAACAATGGCGGCAAGCCATATCAGAAAGAAGAAAAGCAGGATGATCGTTCTATTCCTGACTTTCTTCTCGTACGGATTTTTCATCGGTTATTCGCTCTTTGAGTGCCCCTCATCTTCGTTCCGAATGACTTGCTCCTCTACAGGAAGCTCCATCTTCAAGTCTTTTCTCGCAATCCTTTCTACACGATCCAGAGAAAGAAGAGATGCTTTTTCGGCTTCCAGCTGGTCGATGGCCCTTTCTATCGACAGAATTTCCACTTGCAGCTCATGCATTCTATAGCCGAGCCTTACTGTTTCGGCCTGATGCCAGATGTAAAACGTCAGGAGTGCAATGACAAAAAGTATGCAGAATATTCCTATGAACAGCTCCTTTTTCGTGAATTTCTTGCTGACCATCAGATTCTCTCCGCGGCTCTGAGCTTGGCTGACCTTGCCCTGAAATTGAGCGCCACTTCCGATTCCGCAGGGACGACAGGCTTTTTAGTGAGGATTTTGAGCATAGGCTCCTTTTCTTGAGGAGATGCCAGTTTAATGAATGTGTGTTTGACGATCCTGTCCTCTAGAGAGTGGAAGGATATGGCAACCATCCGGGTTCCCGCAGAAATCTTTTCTGTGATCCTTTCCAGAAAATCCGATACCCCTTCCAATTCTTGATTGACAACGATGCGGATCGCTTGAAAGACCCGGGCGGCGGGATGCGTCTTGCCTTTTTGGGGGCGCCAACGACAGACATCCTCCACGATTTGGAGGAGTTGACTCGTCGTTTCAATCTCTTGCGATTTTCTTCGACTGACGATTTCTTTGGCCAATCGTTTAGCCTGTCTGAGTTCACCGAATTCATAAAAAATTTGTGCGAGCTTGTGCTCTGAATATTTATCGATGATTCTCGCTGCCGTTGTTTTACTCCGCAAATCCATCCGCATATCGAGAGGACCCTTTCTGGAATAACTGAAACCCCTTTCCGGGGAGTCGAGTTGGAATGACGATATGCCCAGATCAAGCAGGATGCCCTTTACCTGGGAAAAGGTAATGTCGAGGTCGGGAAGATTCCTGAAATCCGAGTGATAGAGCTCGACTCTGTCTTTAAAGCTTTTAAGCCGGTCTTTGGCTATGAGCAGTGATTCTTCATCAAGGTCAAATCCGACCAATTTCGCTTTTGAGTTTGACTGCAGGATTTTGAGCGCATGACCCCCCAATCCTATCGTGCAGTCAATATATGTCCCCTCTCTTATCGCTCCCAGGTACTGCAGGGTTTCTTCCGGGAGTACGGGAACATGAGCGATGTCCCTCATCCTTACGTGTCCTCTGGCGATAAGCCTGAGATATCCTCAAAGTCTTCCTCTGTTAGGGGATTCTGCTCAATCAACTCATTGAGGAGGGTCGTGTTCCAGACCTCCAAATGGTTGTTGAGACCGATTATGGTTATTTCTTCCTCGAGCTTAGCCTTGTCCCTCAGGGTCTGGCTGATCAACACACGTCCTTTGGAATCTATTTCGTAGTGGGTGCCGGTCCGGTTGACCCTGAGAAGGAACTTGCGAAGTTTCGGCTTGAACTGAAGCAGCCCCACATTGGATATGCCTGCCAGTTTTTGCCACTCCGGAAGAGGGTATATTTGGACGGATTCATCGGTCAAGGAAGTTATAAAAAGTTCTTTCCCGTATTGGGTTTCGATGGCTGTGCGGAATTTTTCCGGAATTTTTATTCGTCCGCTCTTGTCGAACTTTGCCGTGTAGCTTCCTATTAGTAAGTTTCCCAATTTGTCCCGTTCTATCCCATTTTTAATATAAAATATAGCAATACATAGTGTAATGTCAAGGGAAAAATCCGGAATTATCCCAAATTTCTACATTTCCGTATCCGCGGTGATACCGAATTCAATGATTCCAGTTAGAGCTTGACCGTGTCGGTATTCGTCGAAAAATCCCCCAGCAACCGCTATACGACTCAACCGAGCTATGACCGGCACTTGCTTTCCTGCTGCCAATTAGCGGTTCATACAGGGAGAGAATTGCGTTTGCCTTTTGCGCCTGTCATCCCAGTACGATGCATACGGACTGCGGCTCCTTCTACTGCTCTCTCTCGAGAGCTCTACCAGGAAAACGGAAATGCAACTGCTTTCAAGCGAGGCTTTCGAAAGAATCAATTGCGCTTTAGTGCAAACCTAACTATCCATTTTTAGGCGGAGTCCGGAAAAAATTTTATGGCATTTTTTATATGCAGTTCAAACGTGGGGATGAAACGGGACAAACGGATTTAGCGATCTCTAAAATTGACCGATATAAGGATCCGGCAATCAAGACAAAAATGTGTGTATTTCGGCAAGCACTCTCAATCTTATGAAGATTGCCGTCTTATCCGCAGCAGATTGAGAGCTCCTTGGATCGATGTTCCATCCGAGGTTTCCGTGTCTTTTGATGGAGTTGGCAATTCAGAGCGGCTTGGCGATCTCTGCAAGCAATTTCTTTGCGAGCTCGTAATCTTTCTCCAGGACAAAGATTTTTATTTCACCCAAGCCGTCTGCGGAAAAGGGATGGACCGATTGAACCACTAATCCTTTGAGTATACTCTTAATCCCATGACTTTCGAGAAAGCTTTTTATGACTTCGGCTTCCGCAGGTCCCCAGACGGAGTGCACTTCCTTGATTTTTGTGTCTGCATCGGATGTCTTTTCGTCGCGATTTTTTTTTGAGCTCATGATCGTTCGTCCTACCTCTTCCTTTTGGGGCCGGCCTTCCGAATTCCCTGCGCATGCATGAATTCCGTCAATAGCGTGATGCGTTAAGCCTCCTGAATCAGTCCTTCTCCTCTTCAATCTCGGTTATTTTGCCCTCAGTGAAGAGATAAGTTTTCAGTTCTTCGGCAAAGGCTTCATCATTCCTCCTGATCCATTCGAGCACCATGGCTGCGTGTTCTTTTTCTTCATCCCGGTTGTGTGCAAGAATTTCCCTGAGCTCTTCATTCTCTGTTGCATCCACTCTCTGTTGGTACCAGTTTACGGCTTCCAGTTCCTCTATGAGCGAATTCAAGGCTCTGTGCAGCTCTTTCGTTTTTTTTGTCAGCTTGTCAGCCGACTCATGATAGGCTCCTCCACCCATAATGACCTCCTTTAAAAAACTATCGTCATCCGAATTTTCATTCAAGGGATCCATTTGTGCTGGAAATAATCGTCAAGGATTTTTCGATGATCGAAAACAAGGGGAAATGAAATTTCTTCGACAGTGAAAACTCCGATTTCCAGGGCATCGTCTCGGGCTTCCGGGTTTCCCTCCGCCTCTGCAATGTATACCGTAGAGATGGTGTGTTGTCTTGGATCGCGGTCAGGGTCTGAATAGGAGTGCATCTGTCGTTTAAGACAAACGTCCAGAGATGTCTCTTCTTTGGCTTCTCGGACGGCTGCTTGTTCCAGCGATTCACCGTAGTCGACGAAGCCGCCGGGAATAGCCCAGCCAAACGGTGGATTTTTCCTCTTGATGAGCACAATTCCCCTCTTTCTGTCTTCTCGCACGATTTCAATGATGATGTCCACAGTGGGAACAGGATTCCCGTGCATTTTTTCCCCTGGGTTGGATCGTTCCGTTCTTCTCAATGCAAGCGGTGGATGAATCCCCAACAATGGGAGGGTCCGAAAAAATGATTAGCAGGAATCAAAGACCGCAATCTCCTCCCTCCCGTTTATATCCAACCATGTTCCGGTTAATCTCTGAAAGTGAATTTTTTATCCAGTTTTTCCAATTTTTCGACAATTCCCCCGTATTCCAGCTCACTGAAAGGGAGCATGGCCGCGCCGGAGAAACCCTGTCTGCGAATATCTGTGGCTTTTTCGGAGATTTTGGTTCTCACATAATCCCAGTAGGGGTGATCGAAAACATCGGCCGGCTCAGTCAGCTTGCCGTCTTTGACACAGAAAGCAGCACCTGTTACGACAGGAGG
>JAFGNQ010000352.1 GCA_016926925.1 Candidatus Aminicenantota bacterium | reverse complement strand
GAGGGAATGGCGTGAAAAATCCGACTGGAGCGCAGACAACCCTGGGTTTTTCTTTCGAACCGCATAATCAATCACAAAAGCCTTGCTCGGTATCGAGATTCGTACCGTAACCGAGTTCCTCAGCTAATTTCCCGCATCGCGACTCCAGTATATCGAGTTCGGATTTCCGGATTTGTTCGAGGTATCCCCGATCTCTCTCCGGTTCCAGGGGGTACCAACGGTCCAAGAAGCGCGACCCCAAAGGAATCCGATGGTGGGGCTGAGGCAGGAGATCTTCGTCAAAACTCAATTCCACAAATTCGCAGATCTCCCGCATCATACAAGCAGGATCCCGGAGCAAATCCTCGAACCGCACGATTTTCATGCCGGTTGCCCGGTGATCCAGAGCGCATTGCATGGAATTGGACCAGTGTTGGGCGCACACTTCAAGGCGTTTCTCGAACGAGAGCCGGTTCTGAAGCCGTTTCATATCCGCAGCCTTGCCCATAGCCGCTTTATAACAGAGAGAATAAGGATTCATAACGATAAGTATGAATTTTGGGTCGTGGCCCCGCAGCAAGGCGGTTATCATTGGAACCCTCACGGTATAAACCTGGCTTTTATCCGTGAACCGCACCTCGCTCTTATCCAGGGCGTGGCGTGCCATGAGCATACGGAGGACTCGCTTGAATTTCTGTGACATCGCGGGATTCGCATCCTCGGAGCTTTTCCGATAATATGGGAGAAGTTCATCGCACGCGTATGTCCAGCTTCTGGGAGGTGTGTAGACGGGATGATCCGCAAAGGGAACTTTATAGCGTGTTCCGGCCAACTCGGCCGGAAGTATGGGCCCGAGAACAGTGTGCATCTCGTCCGCGCCCGACCAATATTTCCGGTTGCCGGTCACGGAAACAACGGCAGGATGCCTTCTCAACATTCTCGAGACCAGAGTCAGCCCGCTGCATTGAACACCAAGGAAAAAAATCGGTTTTTGTATGCGGATATCTTCATAACGGCCCCAATAGGCGCGAGGATCGAACATCCAGTTGTTTCTCTTCCAATAGTAGGAGAAGGTGTTCAACCTTGTGTGCTTATTCGGATCCCAATGTTTCATTTTATGGAAGAAGGGGCATTCTTTCGAGAATCGGCCCAGTCCGACAGTCTCTGTTCCAAATTTTCGCATATCACATGCCAACTGTATTTTTCCAAAGCCAGCCTCCGTGCATTGGATGCTAGCTTTTGTCTGATATCCCTGTGCCGCATCACATGCACAACACGCTCTGCAAACCTGCGCACATCATCTACGATGACAATATCCTGCCAATTCGTAGCACCGATTCCTTGAGAGCCGATTCGAGTGGAGATCAAAGGGATTCCGGAGGCCATGGCCTCTAAGATTTTCAACTTCGTTCCTCCGCCGAAACGAAAGGGGGCAACGCTTACTTTCGCTTTTTGGAGATAGGGACGAACGTCGGGAACGTCAGCGAAGACTTCTATGGCTTCCATGCGGGAAAGGGCTCTTATCCGCGGGTCCGGATTTCTCCCGACAATCCAAAATCGGGCATCCGGGACATCGTGTCTCACCTCCGGGAAAATATTGCGGGCAAATCCTTCCGCAGCATCGATATTCATGGTGATATCCAGGGACCCGCAGAACACTATTATATTTTGCGATTCTTTTTCCCCGTCCGGGCCCGGGCAAAAATAGTCCGTATCGACACCGTTGGGCACGGTCCAGACAGAGCCTGATTCCGGCAAGCGGGACCTCATGAATCCGGCATCCTCATCAGACACGGATACGACGAGATCGACACCCTTCAAGACCTTCTTTTCGAAACATCGCAGCTTCAATAAATTCATAGCAGCAAAAGCCCGCGTATGCACCTTTCCCTCCAGGGAATACTTTTGCCAGACGCGCACATCCGCATTCTGCTGATCGCAGACAAGCAGCGCCGATTTTTTTTGGGTGGGGGGGACGTAGGAAAGCATATTGAGCATATTCACCCAAATGAGATCAAAGCTCTCTGACTCCAAAATCCTTTCGATCTTGTGCTTGAAGTTTTTATTCTGAAACTTCACAACACGATAGGGCTTCATCGAAAACATGAAGCGGAAGACAGCCTGTCTTCTTGATTTGAAGCCGGGAACAACGAAAAGCTTAGAGCAGAGTTCACGAACGGCAGCGAGCTGCTCACGTGACGCCCTGTTGTCCGTCAAAGAGACGAACGTCACGTCATGCCCGCGCGACAATCCTCTGAGAAGGTTGAAGATGCGGATCTTGCTTCCCAAATCGAGGGGCATCGGAAAAACGGGCGAAAGCATCAATATTTTCATGGCGGTATGCGCACTATTTCATATCGCAAAACAGCGGCTTTGTCCAGTGGGTGCTCGCCACAGTACGTTTTCGTCGAAGACCCCCCCACCAACCACCATGCGACTCAAACGTACTGTGGCTCGCACCGGCTTTGCTTGTTCGCGCCGGCGGAACCGTCCTTTCGGATTCAGGTGCCCTATCTCTCAGTCAAGACGAGACAATGAATCCGATAGGATGGAGGGAGCGAATTGGAAGATTTAACCTTCCCGAGTCGTTCTTCGATGGCCGAAAAATTGACCGCAGTGCACGACTGTGATAAAAAGACCGCATGAGGTATCTAAGGTGAGTAAAGGAGCCTATATCTTCATGCGACCGGATGATTTTTCCGATTTCACTTACTCCAAAAAAAGCCATTTCGAACTCTTTGACAGGAACGATTATGACCTTGAACTTTTCAAGGCAAAATTCGATCCCTCCCGTCATCCGGTAAAAAGGTATCAGGATTTGCTCGTCTTTTCTTTTATCAAACAGGTGATCCCTCCGGGGTCGAGAATTCTCGATATCGGCGGAGGGAACTCCAGAATTCTCCGCTACTTCAAAGACGGCTACGAAGGCTGGAACATCGATAAACTCGAAGGCTGCGGGCACGGACCTCTTAAAATCGACACCTCCGCATTCCGGTTCGTCCAAGATTATATCGGCAATTTCAACACGGACCTGCCCGACGATTATTTCGAGTTCGTCTTCTCAATATCGGCACTGGAGCATGTCCCTCAAGATGATCCCGCTCTGTTCCAAAGGATCCTGGAAGACATCAACAGGGTTATCAAACCGGGAGGATTCTCCCTCCATTGCTTCGACATCGTCATAAGGGAGAACAAAGTCTGGTCGAACGACTTATTGACCACCATTTTCCGGAAAACGAAAACCCTGAATGCCTTCATTCCTTTCGAGCATATCCTTAACGATCCCGACATCTTCGTCTTATCGAGGAAAGTCTACAACAAGAACTGGCTGCCGCGGACTCACAAGACCTATGAAGAATTCGGCAAGCCTCTTTCTTATAACGTCCTTTGGAAAAAAGAAGTTTGAAGAGAAGGCGGAGGATCCGCACTATTCCGCGTCGGGGACACCTTCCCTATTCATCACTCCCCGGATAGCAGCCAGCAAGCGATCCGGAGCCGGTCCTTCGGCAATCGGGATATTCCCCTCCCAGCGATCTATTCGAGATAGCGCTCCTTTCAGTTCATCCAGTCCGGCGAATTCAACCAATCCATCCGTATGATAATAGGATCGTGCGCTCTGAAAATTGGCGAGGACGGGGATTCCGGCAATCAACATCTCGCAAATTTTCGTCAGGACTCCGGCGCCGGTTCTCTGGAAGCAAAGACAGGCTTTCACGTTGGACAGCACTGCATCCAGCCGGCTGTCGCTGAGTGGACCTAGGAAATCTATCGCTTCATGGCTGCAAATCTCCCTGAGTTCTTCCGTCCCAAAACCGGCAACGATCAATCTTTCGTTCATCCGGGAGAGACTTGACCTTTTCCAGTATTCGATCACTTCCAGGACGCCGTCGAAAGTCACTCGATTGTTCACGCTCCCGATCAGAAGAATACCGGATTTTTCCGTTCTGCTTCGCGATGCCCTGATATTCAGCAATCGATTTTTTATCGACTCGACCGGGTAGTACGGATAATAGTATGTTCGCAAATTCAGGTTATTCAAAAAAAACGTTTCTTCTCTCGATATGGTGATGATCAAGTCGGCCATGGACAAAAGGTTTATTTCCTGCTGGAACAATCTATTCTGGTATTCCGGATTGATCTGGGCAAGGCTGAGGCTTTCAATATTCTGGCATGTAACAACAAGAGGGATCTGCATTCTTTTGATTTTTTTCACGAGCGGCGGAAAAAACAAAGGGTTATCCATGATAACCAGATCTAAATCCTGGGAGATTTCTTTTGTCCATCTTTCCGAAAAAAACCAGATCCGGTCAATGTATCTCCGCAGCTCCTCTCTCCAGAACGAATGGTTCCTCCGCCTGTGGCGAATTTTCAACCAGAAGTTCAGAGGGGTGTATTTCCCCTTCAGAGACGATATGAAACGATAGTTTAAAGGAGAAAGGGCCTGCGCTATCTGCAGTTCTCGCCGTATGCCTCCCCCACCGTTTTCTGTCAGCTCAAAACGGCTGAAAAACCAGACTTTAGGTTTATCTGCGCTATCCAAAAATGAACCTCCTCAGCTTCGCATGATGAACGAATATGCCCTCTTCAGATATCGTTTCACCGAATCGGGAAGGAAACGAACCAGCCGTCTCAGGATCAACTTGAAGAAAAGGCGGGCATATTTCAGGCGGCCTCGCAGCAAGTCGATCGAAGAGACCTCCGGAAGCGCCTCGATGTAGCCGTATTGTTTCATCTTCCAACCCGCAATTCTCAGCAATTCGTGCAGGTCCTCCTGAGAGAGGCGATCTCGGAACTTTATCATCCCTCCTGAATTGGCTACCCCTATGAGATCGGTTTTCCAAACTTCCCAGGGGTAAATCAGAGACTTTGCGATTTCTTTATAATTATTCAATCTCTGTCCGTCAAAGTCAATTTTTAAAAACTCGCTGACACGGCCCATCTCTTTAATCCTATCTGCATTCAAGTCTTCGACGCGAACAATGATGATGGATTCCGGATACAATTTCAGATGCTTTTCCGTATGATAAATCCCGTTCAGCCACTGATGTGCGTGTTTCTGCACAGGCCAATTGTGTTCATCTCCGAATAAAAAATTGTTCCTTCGCGAGACGATCGCTTTTTCGGGATGACGCATCACATACACGACCTTGGCTTGAGGGTAGAAAGAGAAGATTTTATCCAGGTGAAAGACATGATGGGGAGTTTTCTCTACCCATCTGACATGCGGCAGGCCGGTGTATTCCGCCTTGCCGAAAATGTTGTCGATGATGACTGTCTCGAAAAGCATTTTCGGAGTAAGAGCCGCATCTTCCGCCAGTTCACGGATATGCCCGGCCGCATTGGTCGAGAAGGCCACCCCGCTCCTGATGGCCCGGATCGCATCGTCCAAACAACCGGGGATGACCTTTTCATTCCTGATCTGAATGCTTTTCCAAACCCGGCTGAAGAAATGTGTCTCATGCAGAGACACGATCCCCTTTTGCGTTCCTATCAAAGACTGGACGAACGTCGTACCGGATCTGGGGTACCCCACGACAAAAATGGGATCTTGACGGAGAAGAGTGGGTTCGCTCTCCCGGCCGTTGGGTTGTAAGGCCGGGGATACGGGATAAAACTGTTTCGGATGAGCAGGCAATCGATACGATGGAGAATGTTGGCGGATGATATCCGCCGGCCGGCCCTGATGGAAATATCTTTTCATATGATAGACATAAAAATTCCGCAGCAGGTCCCGGTCCCGGATATTCCCGCTTTCCAGCAGCGCCCTCAATATCCGCATGAGCTGTTCTTCGTTGTGCTTCTCCAGATCACGGTACCTTTTATCCAGCCAGATCCTGTCATCCCCGATGTGAAACGTCAGGTGGAGATTCTCGAATATGCGGAAAGAAGAAGAAAAAGCGGCAATGTTGCTGATGAGGATTCTTCCGATCCAATTTGCCCCGATACACCCGTTGCCCAGGAGGAAGCTCTCGTAAGATTTTCTTCGAAACACGAAACAATCATATCCCGGGTGTTCCTTTCCCTTTTGGGCCTCCTCGTACATCCGGGGAATGTCCTCGACCTTCTTGTATCTATCGGAAATGGTTCTCCGGTTGATGACGATACCGTCATAGCCATTGTCGATGATCTCCTTGAGACGTACGTAAAAATCCGGCATAAGGGCAATATCGACATTCGTGTAGATAAAAATGTCGGCGGTGCTCTCTTTATACAGTCGATCGAGAATGTCCTTGATCAGCGGCAGTTTCTTCTTCAATGTAAAATCGCCGAAATCCAAAACAGAGCGATCCAGAGGCTGTGTTTTGATGAAAATATCCGGCACCCATTCCTCATCTTCAGGAAAAAAGGAGGCGTAAAACTTCACTTCGGCAACGTCCTCGGCCTGCTGTTTCGCAGTCTGCATGGTGGCAAAGGTCACGGGCTGGGCGGCATAAAGATCGGAGCCGTCATCGACTTTGACGGGATTGACGATATGTGCGAATTTGATCATCACGACACTTTAGGAGGTAATCCTCTCCAGAAGCCGAAAAAATCGCCCCGGTATTGTGTTGCGATCGAGGGGCCCGATTTTCTTATCGAATTTCACCAAAATTTTGCGACATTCCTCTCTGTTG
>JAFGNQ010000351.1 GCA_016926925.1 Candidatus Aminicenantota bacterium | reverse complement strand
ATGATGTGCAAAAAAAAGCTAGTCTCATCATAGGGCCCACACACCTCGCCTCCCGGAAGTGGCTGGGTTTCAACTATGCCGGAGGCGGACTGGCTCTTTTCCTTCTCATAGGGACAGCCGTCTTCGCAAGTTTTAGAGCACGAAAGAACATTCTGATCAAATGCCGAGAATGGCTCAAGAGCATGGAGAGGGAAGAAAAAACTGAAGAGGTAAAAGAATCTTTGGAAATCAAAGCGGAAGAAAAGGAACCTGTGGCTTCAGAGGATAAGCAAGAATAGCATGAAAAATAAAACGAAGCGTTACGCGATGTTGTTTGACCTCAGGAAATGCATCGGATGCAATGCCTGTTCCGTGGCTTGCAAGAGTGAGAATGATGTGCCTCTTGGTGTCTGGAGAAGCTGGGTAAAAAAAGTGGAAAAAGGACATTATCCCCACGCCAAAGAATTTTCTCTGCCACTTGTATGCAACAATTGCGAAAATCCGATTTGCGTTACAGTTTGTCCTGTTAATGCGGGTATCCAGCGTTCTGATGGGATCGTTTATATAGATCCTCATCGCTGTATAGGATGCCGATATTGTATGGCATCCTGTCCTTATGGAGTGAGATACATCAATCCCAGACGAAATATTGCAGAGAAATGTTTCTGGTGCCACCATAGGGTGGATGCCGGACTCGATCCAGCGTGCGTCGTCGCCTGCCCGACAGAGGCCATCCTATTCGGTGACATGAACGATCCGGACAGTGCCATCGCCAAAGCGCTGGCCGATAATGCCGTTCAGGTCATCAAGTCCGAGTTGGGGACAAAGCCCCGGACATATTACATCGGATTAGACATCGAAGCGGTCGAGGCTTCCCGTGACGAGATCGAATAGCCGGCCTCGGAGGGAATGCCTGGGAGAAGAATGGATACAGAGCTTGGCTTTGATGAGAAAAGAAGCGGAATTTTAAATGCATCGATGGAGCGAGTGAGATAATAAAATGGACACTCAAGTCCTTTACAACATCATTCACCAAGAGGCTTTCGGCCTCAACATCGCCATATATTTCTACCTGACGGGATTGAGTGCGGGTTCTTTCATCCTGTCCACATTAGCCTATGGATTCGGGATGGAACAGTACAAGCCGCTCGGACGCGTCGGCGTTGTCCTGGCGACGGGATTGCTGATTGTAGCACCTTTTTTTCTCCTTATTCATATCGGAGTCCCCTACCGCGCATGGCATCTTTTCTTCTACCTCAACATGGAATCTCCGATCACATGGGGTTCTTTCCTTCTCGTTCTCTATCCCATCAACTGCATCATCTACGGATATTTCATGTTTAAGGGGAACATGAAACTTACCCGGACTTTCGGCCGCATCGGGATTCCGCTCGCTGTCATGGTGCATGGCTATACCGGTTTTATCCTTGCCTTCGGCAAAGCCAGAGCGCTCTGGAATACCGCCATTATGCCCATCCTTTTCCTAGCATCGGCCATCGTCTCGGGAATAGCCCTGATGATACTCGTCTGCATCATCAAAGACCGTTTTTTTTCCAAGAAAAAAGAGATAGATACCGCATTGATATTCAATATGGGAAAGCTTTTGGGATGGGCGATCGTATTCGACCTATTTCTCGTCGGGTGTGATCTTCTCGTCCTGACGATCAGCCACTCGGATGCCCAAGCAGCCGCTCATCTGATTTTGCGTGGAAAATTCAGCTTTCTGTTTCTCTTCATCGAGAATATTTTCGGTAAAATATTACCTCTCGGCCTCCTTTTGGTTCCTCGATTCAGAAACATCAAAACCGTTACCATCGCTGCAATACTGGTGGTGATAGGTATCTTTTTCATGAGATATGTCGTCGTGCTGGCAGGAGAATTCATCCCTTTACTCTGAAGGACTGAAACCATGTCGAAAAAGGATATAACGCGCCGCGATTTCATGAAGGCCGGACTATCCTGCCTCATGGGAGCGGCCGTGAATGTCGGCGCCGCTCAAAGATTTCCGGAAAAAATCAGCGGCAAAAATGTTTCCAGAACATCCCTCAAAGAGCTGACAGCGATCCCTACAACTTGCGAACAATGCCCGGCGGGATGCGGAGTCATCGCTTATCTGGACGGGGACCGCCTTGTCCAGATCCTGGGCAACCCGAAGCATCCCAACAACCGTGGGGGAATTTGCGCCAAGGGCATTGCCGGTGTCAACCTTGCCAATGATCCGGAACGATTGCTCTATCCTTTAAAGAGAGAGGGCCGCCGGGGAGAGGGAAAGTGGGTCCAGATTACATGGGATGAGGTCTACCATACTCTGGCCGAGCGGCTGTCCGTTCTAAGCGCAAAAGGAAGGTTGGACGAATTCGTATGGGATAAATGCCAAGACGATCCCCTGCTTGACCGATTTCTCTTTCATCTCGGAATCGATAGCATAATCGACCGCCCAACCCTGAAAAATTGGAACCATGCTGCGGCCATGCAGGCCATGATCGGGCAATCTTTTCTCATTGAAGATGTCGCCCACAGCCGTATGATCCTGAATTTCGGAGCCAATCCGTTTGCCAACCACGACCGCTTCATTGCCTTAGCCCGACGTCTCGTGCAGGCCCGCACCGAAAAAGGCGCACAGCTCATTACTTTTGATGTCCGCATGTCTGAGACGGCGGCCAAGAGTGATGTCTGGCATCCTTTGCGTGCGGGGACCGACGGTATCATTGCTCTCGCAATGGCCAAGGTTATATTGGAAAGGGGCCTCATCGATACGGGCTTTCTGAAGAACAGGACAGACACATCTCCTGACCTGCTTCAACAACACCTCTCTCCATACACGCTCGAAAAAGCGGAGAAAGAAAGCGGCGTCAGTGCGCCCGTCATCCAAGAACTGGCCATTGCATTTGCCACACAAAAACCTTCCGTAGCTATTGCCGGCGGCGGGATCACAGACCATGAAAACGGTATTGCCGGCGTTGGTTGTGTTGCGCTCCTCAACTGGATTGTCGGCAACTTAGAAGAGAAGGGAGGCCTTTTTTCACCTCGCCTCCTGACCCAAGCCCTTGTGCCGCCACGTAGTCAGGAATATTCCCCTGCTCAAGCGCAAAAAAATTTGAGCAGCATCCGGGGTCTTCCTGCAATCGACCGAAAGATCGACACCTATTTCTTGTGGGCGGCCAACCCGGCTTACACGGATCCGGAGAATGCAGAGACAAATGCACTCCTTCAGGACGAAAGTGCAATCCCCTTCTTAGCTGTCATGGACACTCATTTAACAGAGACGGCTTT
>JAFGNQ010000350.1 GCA_016926925.1 Candidatus Aminicenantota bacterium | reverse complement strand
ATCCAAAAAACGAATATGGGTCGTCATACTCGGCCTTCTTATTATTGTTATCGTCCTGGCTTATCTGGGGTGGTCAACCATCATCAACCTGATGATGCCGAAGGACAGCCGTCCGGGAAGGCTCTCTTTCAAAGTGGAAACGATAAGCGAGGCCGATCTGCCGGCCGTTGGCAAAGAACTCTCCGAAGCTTACGGCATGACGTTTGATCATGTCCAGCGTTTCCGGGATGCGGGCATCCTGTCTTACGAAGGGCCCATGACCTGCCTTCAATGCCACAAGAAAATCAAGGCGGAAGATCCCGAAACCGGCCAAAAAAAAGAAGTCGACTTGATGGCCAATCTGGCCGGCTCTTCCCATTACCGCTTTTTTACGACAAAACATCCCAATGTCTACGGCTTCAATGGAAAACTGGCCGATAATTTCCCCATGGGAAAAATCGACAGACCCTGTCCCAAGCCCGGGTCATTCGCTATGACGGCCTGGGCTGATATTGCTGAGACGCAGCATGGCAAAACCTATTCCGAGGGCTGCGGGCAGTGTCATATCGGAGGGCAGTACCAGGTTCCCCTCGGAGAGATGATGCCTTTCTACCGCACCCTGCAGAAAGAAAAAGCTGCCCTCGACTGCCTCATCTGCCATGCTCAAGCCTACGATATGAACAAAAAGCAGGTCGTCAAGGATGAAAACGGCCTCTACCGATGGAACCAGGACCGGTCCATGAAGGCCGCCCTTTCCGTCACGAAAACCACATCACAGACCTGCCTTCGGTGTCACCAGCACAACTTCGGCGGGGATGTCTATATCGATCCCGAAGACCCTTCCTATATGCAGAGCCAGCTCAACACCGGGACCGATCGCCCCCGCGTCCTGCACCCGGGATCCAAAAGAGGCACGCCTTTCTCTCCCACTTGGGATGTCCACGCAGCTGCCGGCCTGGATTGTATCGAATGCCACACGGCGGAAGGGCATCTCATCGCCAAGGGCACCCATACGACGACCATGATGGCCAACGACCTGCCCGGGGTGGAGGTCACCTGTGAAAAGTGCCATACCTCCGAACCCCATGAAGAAAATGCGGAAATAGCAGAATACCTGAACATGCACACGGAAAAAATCGCCTGTCAAACCTGTCACATTCCTTCCCTTCAGGAAGACAATGCCACCATGCGCGATTTCGGAAGCACGGTTTTTGAAGAGGACGAGGATATCTATGTCTACAACGACACCGTCAAAGAATCCGCGCCCGGAAAAGGCATCCGGTATGTCTGGTGGAGCGGCGACTGCACTTTCCTGGGAAATCCGATCGGTGACAATCCCAACGGAAAGGACCTTTACCGTTTTTACAATCCCACCCACGTCTGGCCCGAGTTCAAGGATTTCGACTACGATGCCTGGTATGAAAAAACGATGCGCCCCATCGCCAAAAAGGGGAGGCCGTCCAAGCTCTATGCCATGAAGCTGTTCAACGGCCGGCAGCACATCGACCTCCAGAACATGGGGCCCTTCGGCGGCATGTATGTTCCCTACAACCTCCCGGAGTACTACAGAACAGGCGATCCGGATGCCGCTGCACACAAGGAAATGGAAAAAAGCATGATGAAGATGATGTACGGCTGGATGTTCAAGTTCTACCTCATGAACAAATTCATGTCCTTCATGGACGTGGACGGCTGGAATACGAAGGCCTACAAAGATGTGCTCGACAATAAAAAAGTCGAACCGCGCTGGATCCCCAATGACGCCATGCTGGAGATCAGCCATGCCATCCGGCGGGAAGGTGCTCTCACCTGCGGCAACTGCCATAATCCCGACGGAGTGCTGGACTGGAAAGGGCTCGGTTACGGGGATGAAGAGATCGAAAGCCTGGTCGAAAATCCACTCGAATAACCAATCCCCTCCCACGGATCGGGACTCTAATATGAGCAGGTAATGCGCTGTCATAAATAATGATGGAACCACCGAGCATTGAATAAACAGACTCACATACAAATTGTCTTTGATGCATTCATAGATTTGACAAAATACGACCACAATGATAGTTAAAACCTAAGTTTGAAGAGTCATACCGAAACAATATGGGAGGAACTAATGAGGAAAAAACTCTGTATTTTGATGGCTATAGTTGCGTTCTGCACCTGGGCAAGTCCCGGATACAAGAATCACTTTGCTCAAGAGACCCAACCGGTCCAAAGAAAACCTGATATCAGCAGGGTCATCCTACCCGATCTGGTCCTTGAAAAAATCGAAGTCACCTCGGAACCTTCCGGCAATGACAAAGTGAAGTTGACCATCAGCTACTGGATATTCAACAACTCCTCAGCAGACTCCCGTTGCTGCCCCACTGAAGAAGGGACGAAGAACTGGGAAGAAAATCCGGCAATGAACCTTCTTTATAACACTAGGCTGGAGGCGCGTTCCTATCCTAACGGACGATTTTTAAGAATCGGGGGCACCGGCACGGAAACCAAGGCCAATGAACGGCAGAAATACACAGAGGTCCATTACGTCAAAAAGGGAACAAGTTGGCAGTGCCGTGCGACCGCCGACTTTGGAAATTGGATCCGGGAAAAAAGTGAAGACAACAATCAAAAAACGAAAGTTTGGCCCCTCCGAATGAAAAAATGAAGGCGTTCAACCCGGATCATCTCCTCTTTCAGGCCTGAATCCAGCCAGCATATCCCGTGCGACTCAATCGGAGTGTAACTCGATCCAAATCCTTTCTACACATAAGGTTCATCACGGAAACAGGGGTGTCTACGATACGGGACCAGATATGGAATATTTGTGCCATTTCTAATAAAATAATCCGGAAGAGCAAAGAGGCAATAGTTCCGAATATGAGAAAGGTTCCGTCACGTTCGAATATTTTCACAGCGTTGTATTTCGCTCTCCCGCTTGTTCTGCTCGTTCATTCCGGCTGTAGAGGAGGAGACATGGCGGCATCCAAACCCATCCCACAGAAGACGATAGGACTCTGGACCCGGCCGGATGTGCCCAAAATCATCACCGAGGAAAATATTTTCGACTACATGGACGGGGCGGGAGAGCTCTACCTGGGCTACCGTTTCGATCATTGCGAATCCTACGAGTACGGAGCGAAGGAACAGAGGGAGATTCTGGTCGAGCTGTATGTCATGAAAACCCCTGACGATGCCTTCGGCCTGCTGTCTCTGGACTGGGGAGGCGATCCCATAGATTTGACCGAAGCCTCCGGGAACGAGGCGCCTCCTTCTAGCAACCCATATCCGTCAGCCCTTTACGGTCAGGGTCTGCTGCGTTTGTGTGTCGGTGCTCTCTATATCAGGATCATGGCCGCACAGGAAACGCCGGAATCGAGGGAAGCTGTTTTGACCATCGGCCGTGCTCTTACAGAAGGCCGAAAAGACATGCGCCCGCCGGAACTGCTGAAGGCTGTTCCGGATACCTTATCTCCGGACTGGAAGCTCCGCAGAGACAGAACCGCTTACTTCAGGTCTCATCTCGTGCTCAATTCTCTGTATTATCTGGGCCATGAGAACATGCTGGACCTGGATCTAGATTCCGAGGCGGTCACATCTGAGTACGAAACAACGGATTCCTCGGGGAAGAAAGCACGTATCCGGTTTCTTGTAGTGAGATACCCCGACAACGGTCGCGCTGTGAAGGCGGCTGCCCATTTCCAAAGAGCCTATCTCCCGGATCATCCCGGTCCGCAGGATTTGGGTTCATCGGGGGATGCGGCTCATATCTTCAGCATCGAAGACGGATGGTTGGCATACACGGTGCGGGATGAACACCTGGCTTTCGTTTTCGAATGCCCTGACCGTGAGGCGGCCGGGGCAATTATCGATCAAATAGAAGCGTTTTATCCAAAGGGAGGTACGGAATGAGTCATGAGGGAAAGGCATGGACGAGAAGGGATTTTCTTCGGGGTACCCTCGGAGCGACCCTCGGAGCGACGCTGGCAGGAACCTCTTTCGGGAAAACCGGAAAGAAGGCGGCCGGCCTGAGCCGGGTCACTCTTGTCCGGGACAAGGCCGTCATGGATGCCGGCAATGCTGTCGACAGGGATGTATTGAAACCGATGCTCGATCAGACATTAATCAAATTCACCGGGAAGAAGACTGTCAAGGAAGCCTGGCTCAGCCTGATCAAGCCCGACGATACGGTCGGCCTCGTGCCGACGCCCCATCTCAATCCCACCCACCAGGAAGTGACGGATGCGGTCAGGGCCTCGCTCATCGAATCCGGCATCCCGGAAGCCAAAATTCTGGACGCCCAGGGAGGGCCCGACAAACCCAAGGCATGCACCGCGCTCATCGGGCTTCCCGGCCTCAAAGCCCACTGGTTGACGGGAATCGGCACTGTCATGAAGCTCTACATCCTCTATTCTGGAAATCCCAGAAATTATCACGATGAAAACAGCGCAAAGCTGGGAGAGATATGGAACCTGCCCTTTGTTAAAGGAAAAACCCGGCTGGTGCTCGTCGATGCCCTGCATCCCCTCTGTGACAAAGGCCCCCAGGTGGACCCCCGCTATAAATGGGCTTACAACGGGCTGATTGCAGGGACGGATCCCGTGGCCGTCGAGACCGTCTGCCTGCGGATCATCAGGGAAAAAAGGAAGGCCATGCGGGGCGAGCCCTGGCCTCTGTCGCCTCCGCCGCTCTGTGTGAAAGCGGCCGATAAAACCTACGGCTTGGGAACGAGCGCCTGGGACAACATCGAGGTCCAGCATTTCGGCTGGGAGGAAGACCTGCTTCTCGGGTAAAAACGATAATCGTTAAATTCCCTGCTTCTCTTCCGCTTTGTGCTGGAAATATGAGGGACGGGTGTCTAGATGAAAATGTTCAGGGGTGTTTTGAGCGACATTGGAGGATTTAGCCTTACCGAGTTGTGATTCGAGGGAATCCGACGAAGTCGGACTCGAGGACTGTGTGAGCACGGAATAATTCTAAGGGTAGTACGAAGAGTAGCTGAAGCATGACGGTTGATGTATGGAATTAGCGCGCGGAGTTCCGCAGGGCCGAGAAGAACAACGAGGGAATGGCGTGAAAAATCCGACTGGAGTGAAGACATCCCTGAACATTTTCATTCATAACTCACACAAAATGGAAGAACGTCAATTTCCTCCAGTCGGGTTTTTCACGCCTTGTCGAACGTTCTGTATCAGTTGCTCTGGTCTTCCTTTTCCGTTTCCTCTGCTTTCTTCGCCGGCCTGCCTGCATCCAGGTGATCGTAGTGCAGGGCGGCATTGAAAAGTAGAGGGTAGCTTCCCAGTGTTTGATGGCGCCACATGGGATTGATGGCAAAGAACAGGATGTGTCCCTTCCCCATGGGCACGTCCACGACAGCTGCCTTGTTTTGAAGCGCCTCGCCGCCATCCAGCATCCCGCTTATCAACAGCTTCTCCTTGCGCTCGAAACGCACGAGCACCCGGACGGTCTGGAGATCGGGAGGAAGAAAGAGCTTGATCATGTCCTGAAATTCCTGAGGTATGCCCGTACCGGCTCCCTTGACTTTGGTCGGCGTGTTGGGCCGGCCCTGAATCACGTCGGGATCCTTCAGGCTGCCGCGGCCGCTCGGCCTTCCCTTTCCTCCTCCGCCAAACATATCCGAGATGTCCACGCCTCCCGTTGCGGCTTTCATCCCTGTTTCGAGCACGGGCGTCCCACTGAAGTAGACTCCGAGTGAAGGATCGTAGCCGTATGTGACCGGACTCCGCGGATCGGAAATCCGTGCCTGGAGGACGGAGCCGGACATTTTGAGATTCTGAGGCTTGATAACAGCCACGCTCTCCACGAAACCGTAGTCGATGGGCAGGCCGGCGTTGGAGGTGATAGGGATAAAAAGGCCCCCGTCATCGATAAATTTTTTCAGATGGAGGATGCCTTCCAGCTCGATGCCGCCGCGGATATCGTCGCTTGAGTCAGGGCCGCCGAGGTTTGGGTATTTATCCATCTTTTTCCAGGGGATGGGCTCGTCGCCGCCGATTCCGTTCACCAGGCGCTGCGCCCGGCCGAAGGCAACCGGCGGGAAGATGATGACGTCGTATTTGCTCTTCAAGTCTTCTGTGTTCCGGACATCGAGGACTGAAATGTAGGAATAGGGTATTCCCGATTTTTCAAGGCCGATCCGGAACCACCCCTCGTTCTGGGTGAAAACCCAGGTGTGAAGGATGGCGATTCTGGGGACTGACACTGCGTGGGTTTTGACATCCGGCATTTTCGCTGTGGCGGTAGCGGTAAGCCCCAGCTCTTGTACCGCCGCTACCAACCTATCCGCCAGGTCCTCCGGATTGTTTTCCACGGGGATGATGAAGGTTCCGGCGTTGAAATTTGTATCGCCTATCTTGAAACCGCTCTCTGCAGCCAGCATGCGGATGTCCTCGAGGTCATACCGGAATTTAGTCAGTGCGGTCTCGGCCCTGTTGTTGACACAGTAGGCTATGGTTTTTTTCGCTTTGACGACTGCACCTGCGATTTTGACGTCCCTGGTAAGGAGGCTCATGGGAACGTCGAGCACCTCTTTGTCGACTACCCTCACGGTGGGAACGTTGTAAAGCGGCCCCAGCGTCCAGCCCGTGTCGTCGTAGGGGCGCGGGTCGTCGGGGTTGAAGTACTGCGTGTCCAAAAGCATATCCGCACAGCGGCTGTAAGGCTGGTCCAAGCGGATGATGTAACTTTGGGCGGGAAAGCTATCCTTTTTTATCTTGAATTCCTTGTT
>JAFGNQ010000055.1 GCA_016926925.1 Candidatus Aminicenantota bacterium | reverse complement strand
TGGAACATTGAGCCCGGATCCGTCAGGTGCGGAAAAGCCCGATGAATATGTCTATGATCCCGCCGATCCGGTGCAATTTCTTTTTAAAACTTTTGCACAAATGGGCATGAACGAGGATCAAAGGTCCATCGAGGAAAGGGAGGATGTGCTCTGCTACACGAGTGATGTGCTGCCTGAGGACCTGGAAATCACCGGCCCGTTGAGAGTCAAATTGTACATTTCTTCTGATGTCACGGACACGGATTTTTTTGCCCGTTTGGTGGATGTGCATCCCGACGGTTATGCCATGAGGGTGGCCGACAATATCACCAAGACGCGGTTCCGGAATACGTTCCGAAAGGCGGAGCCGATTGTCCCCGGAAAAGTGTATGAGCTGGATGTCGACCTCTGGGCGACAAGCCTGGTCTTCAAAAAAGGACACAGAATCAGAGTCGAGGTCACGAGCAGTGCTTTCCCGCTTTTCAATGTCAACCGAAACACGGGAGAACGGCCGGGCTTCGGTACTGATATGAAGAAAGCGCAGCAGACGGTTTTTCACGATTCAAAATATCCGTCACACATCGTGCTGCCTATCATTCCGCGATGAAATTCGTGGCAATGAGTATTTTTACTTGCTCGAAGCCGTAAAGGTGAAAACCTTAACGTTGTGGTCAAGACTTTATTCGCCGGTATTATGAGAATTCCGTTTTCATACGCGCTGAACCGTAAGGAAGTGATGAATGTATGTCAGAATCAAAATGGTGCCGATATTATTAATCGGTCTTTTTTTCGTTACAGGATGTTTGAAGCAAGAAGAGAGTGATGTTATGACAGAAAAACAACTCAATGAATACACACAAAAAATACACAGGGCCACGCTAACATTGGATACGCATATCGATATCGAGGTCACGTCCGTGACTCCCGATAAAGCGGGAGAAATAGGCTATGAGAAGTTGGCCTCGTTTGCCAAAATGGATGAGGGGCGTTTAGACGGCGCTTTCTTTGCAGCATATGCTATTCAAGATGACCTAAGCGACGAAAAATACCGTCACGCCCTCGAGCTAACTCTGGAAAAAATAGAGATGATCCACCGTGCGGCAGAGAAGACTTTCACTGACCAGGTTGCGATTGCCTATCATCCTGAAGATGTCGTCCGGATTCACCAAGATGGGAAAAAAATTGCGATCATCGCCCTCGAGAACGGATATCCGATCGGTGAAGATATCGGGAATGTCAGAAAACTGTACGATCGCGGTGTCCGGTACATCACTCTTTGTCACAACGGCCATAATCAGATCTGCGATTCGAATATGAATCCCAACGGACCGGAGTCCATTCATAATGGGCTGAGTCCTTTCGGTGAAAAAGTCGTTTCTGAGATGAATCGGCTGGGCATTATCGTCGATATTTCCCACTGTTCCAAAAAAACGACACTGGATGCCATAGCCCTGTCCAAGGCTCCCGTAATTGCCTCCCATTCGGCCTGCAGGGGGATATGTGACGAATCCCGGAATATTGATGACGAGCAGCTTTTCGCCCTTAAAAGAAATGGGGGTGTCATCAATATTATCGCCATCAATGAATATATCAAAAAAACCTCGCCGGAAAGACTGGACGCAATCGGCAAACTCAGGGAATCGTTCGATTTGCCTTTGGATTTTTGGAAATTTCTGTGTGTGTTTCCGGGGAAATCCGTTGAAACGCGCAATTCCTATCTCCAAGAACTTCAAAAACTGGATGCAAAATTTCCGCTGGCCAACGTGGAAGATTATGTCGATCATATCGATCATGTCGCGAAGCTCATCGGTGTCGATCACGTCGGTATCGGCTCCGATTATTATTCAGGCTACTTGAGTCTGGAGGGGTGGAAGGATGCCGGGGAGATTCCTCATGTTACACAAGAGCTCATAAAAAGAAAGTACTCGGACGAAAATATCGGCAAAATATGGAGTGGAAACCTGCTCCGGGTTTGGGAAGAGGCAGACAAAATTGCGTTGCAGAGAAAATGAAAATCTTTTGCGTAAGAAAATAGTAGACTTTTATTTTAATCTGAAAAGGAGGAATTATGATCCGTGCACGAATTCCAAGAAAACATTCCGGCCTTATTCTGCTTGGAGCATTATTCTGTATGAGTCTTTTCCTCGCCGCAGCAGAGACTTCGCAAAATCCGTCGAATCAGAAAAAGGAAAAGGAAAAAGAGACATATGCCGAGACTCTTATGAAAACCTTCACCTCGGGGGAAATCATTGAGCTCGATAAGATTCCGGATAACGCGCACTTTTCAGCGTTGATCAGCGATCAGGCAAGACATGAAGGCCTCAGCGAGGATGAGCTCCGTAGTCAAATGCTTGAGTATGGGGTTATGAAATATGTCATCGACATGTTCCGCGATGGACAGATTTCTCTGACGGAGTATGTCAACCTGAGGCCTGACATCCATTGGGTTGAGGCCTTGCGTATGGCCTATGTCGGGGGAGCGCTGGAGATGGGTGAACTGGGAAAGCTTCTGGCCGGGGAAGTGACGGACAGTGTGCAAAAGCTCCGACAGGATAAAGAGATTACGGTTCGTGAGATTGCCTACCGCAGCAGCGTCGAAGATCTTTACCCTTTGTATGCCGAGATCGCCTTCGACCCGAAGCGCAAGAAGGCTCCGGTAGTAGTCCTTGTGCATGGTGATGTTCCCGGAACACGGATGGTCGGCATATCCGGAGCCTACGGCTACGCAAAGAAAGGATTTTTCGCCATAGCTCCGAGTCAGCGGGGACGGGACGGCTCGGCTGGACAGGGAGATGTGTTTTGCAGGGAGATCTATGACCTTTTTGATGCGGTTGAATATGCAAAGGAAAATTATCCGGAGTATATCGATCCTACCAATATCAACATAACCGGAGGGAGCGCAGGCGGTATGGCCAGTATCGCAGCCGCCGTTCGTTTTCCGGACTACTTCCGAATGTCCATACCTTACTACGGCACAGCCGATATGGGACACTGGCTGCGGAATATGGGAATGTCGGAGAAAACCTTCGGAGAGTGGGAGGAAAAAGTCAAACGCCAGGGATGGCCCGAGGGTTCCATCACGCTTTTTCGAAACATCATCCAGGCGCTCGGCGGGATGCCGAACCAAGTGCCGGATAAAGTGATGGCCCGAAACCATGTGCTCGGAGTTATAAACAATCCTTACACTCAGATTCATATGATCTGGGACCAGCAGGACGGGGCGGCGCCAAGCATCACAACCAGAAACAAGGCCTACTATGACGATGCCGTCCAAAGGGGTTACACGAATGTCTTTCTCCATAACAGCAAGCGTGGGGATCCCATCCGCTATCTGCATTGGATCACACCCGATAACGCCACCGCCCAGCGGTTTTTTATCACTCAGATCCTTTCGAAGACTTATCCTCCGCCGATACTCAGCGATGCAGGACGGTTGATCGTACTTGGCTATGTCAAAACGCACCGATTTCTCGTTTGGCTCGGCCGGGGAGACGATGCGGCAGCGCGGCTCGATTACAAATTGAGTTTTAAGAGTAATGAATTCCGTTTCAGGCGGCTTTCTCAGGATAAAACCGTTCGTGGGAAGCTCTGCCTCCCTAATGAAAATAATGAGACCTGGACTGTCAAGATCAACAGGAAAGTCGTTAAGACCGATGTGAATGATCCGGAGATTTCAGTCGAATTCGGACTCGATGACATCGTAACCGTCGAGCTTCAAGAAAACTGAGACCTCTCTACTGGCTACTGCTACTGGGGTCGGGCCACAGTAACTATCTGACAAATAACAAATTAGTCGAAATTTTGCCTTGATTATTCCGCTTAAAGGCGATTTTCAGCGCCCAAATTGGGCTTTAAGCTTTTACAAAACACAACTGATACAACCCAAGAATTGCACCGCGCTCCTTATCTCATTGCAGGCAAGTTATTTTATACTTGACCGGGACAGCATTTCTAAAAGTCGACTTGTGGTGCTTAGGCAGCGCTCTCATGTTAGAAATTTGTACAGAAATAGTTTATAGTAGGAACGCTTCGATACCGTTTCCGACAGAAGTAGAAGCGAAGGAGATGAACGATGGATTTTCGAGATTTGTCCTACACTGACGCCCCTTTAATCAAAACACCACCGCCCGGACCGAAGTCCAAGGAATTCCTGGATTATCAATCGTCAGCGGAAAGCTCTGCCGTCTCCTATCCCAGGGGAATGCCCATGGCTCTCCATAAGGCCAAAGGAGCTACGGTGATGGATGTCGACGGGAACGTCTACATCGATTTTTTCGGCGGAGCAGGAGTGATGAACGTCGGTCACTCCAATCCCGATGTTTTGAAGGCCGCAGAGTATCAGATAGCGCGCGTCACACACTCACTGGATGTGCCTACTCCGGCGCGAAAATCCCTTGTCTCCGTGCTGCGCTCTCTTTTACCCGGCGAAATCGACAAGGTCTTTTTCGGTGGTCCGACGGGCACAGATGCCGTCGAGGCCGCGATGAAACTGGCCAAATACAACACCAAACGCTACCCCATGATCGCCTTCGAAGGGAGCTATCACGGCATGAGTGCGGGTGCACTCACCCTATGCAGCGGACGGCACTTCAAAGAAGATTTCCTGCCCCTTCTGCCGGAAGTCCATTTCGTTCCCTATGCCTACTGTTACCGCTGCGCCTTTGACAGGAAGCCAGAGAGCTGCAGCCTCGAATGTGCGAATTACCTGGATCACATCCTCGAGGATCCGCATTCCGGCGTCGGGCGGCCGGCTGCCGTTATCGTCGAGGCCATCCAGGGAGAGGGAGGTTCGGTGGTTCCCCATGAAGGATTCATTCCGAAGATCCGGCAGATTTGCGATAAATACGAGATCCTCTTGATCCTGGATGAGATCCAGGCCGGATTCTGCCGGACAGGCAAGATGTTCTCTTTTGAGCACTGGGATACCGTACCGGACATCATGACCATGAGCAAGGCGCTTGGGGGGCTCGGCTTCCCCATTTCCTGTGTTGCCTTTCGGAGCCGGCTCGACACTTGGCCCCCTGGGAAACACATCGGAACCTTCCGGGGGAACGTCATCGCCTATGCGGCCGGAAGTGCCGCCTTGAAGTTTATGGTTGAGCAAAAGTTGGCCGAACATGCGCTGCAGCTCGGGGCAACGATGCTATCATGGCTTAAAGAGATCGAACGGGATTCCGCCATCATCGGCGAGGCGCGGGGTAAGGGATTGATGCTGGGTGTGGAGTTCGTTAAGGATAAAGCTACAAAAGAGCCGGCTCCTGATCTTGCCGCCAGGGTTCGAACCCAATGCCACCGCCGGGGTCTCCTAATCGAGATCGGCGGACACTATTCCAATGTTGCCAGATTCCTGCCGCCCCTAGTCGTGACACAAGAGCTCGCTCTCAAGGGTACCGAAGTCTTCGAGGACGCGGTCCGGGAAGTGGAAAAAACCGTCAGAAGCTGAGGCTGATGCCGCTGCTCAGCACATGATTGGTGTCTTTGTCCTTGAGATCCTGCCGGATGTAATAGACCTGGAGTTCAGCCTTGTCGCTTAAGGGAAATCCTGTTCCTAAATAAAGCCTGTGTTCTGTAAAGGCTTTTTGCTTCACGTCCCAGAACGGTTCGGATGCAACAAACGGTTTGAGGTGGAGGGCGGCAACCGTTATCTCCGTCGTCAATCGGACGCGGAGCCTCAAGCGGACATAGTCCGGCCGCAGGTCTTCATCGAAGTCCCTGATCTCGGTTCTGAATCGCCCGTCAAAGGCAAGCGCCTTATCCAGCCTTGCTTTCCAGGCGGCCTCGAGGGAGAAACGGTTTTCACCGAGACGGATAGTGTTGGAATCCGATGTCTGCCTCCTGTAGATAAGGGCCAGGGAAAAATTCTTGGGCAGTTTATAAGTCAGGCTGCTCTCTACGTGGTACAAAAAGGGGTCCTGGAAAGTTTCTTCATGGCAGCGGATCTGATGATTGAGAGCCAGGGTGAATCTGTCGTTTACTTTCAGCTTAAAGGAAG
>JAFGNQ010000054.1 GCA_016926925.1 Candidatus Aminicenantota bacterium | reverse complement strand
GGATACTCCCATTATCATGATTACGGGGTATGCATCTGTTGAATCTGCCGTCGAGTCTATGAAGCTGGGAGCCTTCGACTACATGACCAAGCCGTTCAGCCCGAAAGAACTGCGGGTACATGTCCGCAAGGCTCTGCAGAACCGGGCCCTTATCCTTGAAAATGTCTATTTGCGGCAGGAACTCGAAGCGAGATCTGAATTCGATATGGTTGTCGGCACGAGCACGGCCATGATGAAGGTCCTCGATATTGTCAAGAGCGTCAGCCCCTCTGAGAGCACTGTCCTGATCACAGGCGAAAGCGGGACAGGTAAAGAGATGCTCGCCCATGAAATTCATAAACACAGCTTGCGGGGCAGCAGTCCTTTCGTCGTCGTTGACTGCGGTGCGCTGGTGGAAACTCTTTTCGAAAGCGAGCTTTTTGGACATGTTAAAGGTTCGTTCACTGGAGCGCATGAGACGAAACACGGACGCTTTGAAGTTGCCAGCGGAGGGACGATTTTTCTGGATGAAATCAGCAACATCAGTCTCAATATCCAGGCGAAGCTCCTCAGAGCAATTCAAGAGAGAGAAGTCACCCGGGTCGGGAGCAGCAGGCCCATCAAGGTCGATGTCCGTATCATCGCGGCCACGAACCTGCATCTCTCAGATGCAGTGCGGGAAGGGAAATTCCGGGAGGATCTTTTTTATCGTTTGAGCGTCGTTCCCATCCATCTTCCCTCTCTCCGTGAGAGAAAGGAAGATATTCCCGAGCTCGTGAATCATTTTTTAAAAAAATACAACAAAAAAGCCAAAAAGAACATTCTTGAAATTTCCCCTAAGGTCTCAAAGGTTCTCATGAATTATGATTGGCCTGGGAATATCCGGGAGCTGGAAAACACGATAGAAAGAGCCATCGTTCTCTCCAAAGGCAATAGGATCGATTTGGATGCGTTGATGTATTATGGAATCAGTGCCGGACCGTCTTTGGTTGCTCCTAACGGCAAAGACCTTAGGACTTTGGATGAGATGGAAAAGGAGTACATCCGGAATGTTCTCCAGAACCAACACGGCAATAAAAGCAAAACAGCCGAAATATTAGGGATCGACCGCAAAACCCTTCACTCCAAAATCAAGAAGTACGGCTTATCGTGAGAGTGTCTTCCTCCGGAGAGGGGAAAAATCCGTCAGGCACTGGGGAATAAATCCACATTTTATGCTGCCGGTGCCGGCGGCAGTTAAGAGCGAGATATTTTCTTTTTTAAATTCTATTTTATTCTATTTGAATAAGTTAAAGGATCTTTTTCTCATCCCTTCCCTAACCGAATAGCTTTTTGGCATATTCATTGCATAACATATGAGAGTCGTATTTAAAAAGAGTATTCTGCAGAAAAGAGACCTCTCTCAAAAAGAGTGAGCATTGGCATGCGGATCGAATTCAGAAAAAGTGCGGAGCAATATCCGCTGATCTGGTTGCAGGTAAGACAGCCCATAATCGATAAAACGGCGCTTTTGGATGACTTGCTGCAGATCCAAGCGGCTGAAGTCGTCTTTTCGTCTTGAATAGGAGGATCGATGGAGACTGCGGAAAAGGCAAAAGTGCTCGTTATCGATGATGAGGAGTCCATGAGGGACTCTTGTTCTTTAATCATCCTGAAAGAAGGGCTCTCCGCAGATACTGCGGAGAACGGCGAGTCGGGGCTGAAAAAAGTTGGGGAGATCGGGCCTGATATCGTGCTCATCGACTTGAAAATGCCGGGCATCGGCGGACTGGAAGTTTTGGAAAGGTTAAGAGAGATCGATCCCACGGTTATCGCTGTTGTGATAACGGGTTATGGCACGGTCGAATCAGCAGTGGAAGCGATGAAGCGGGGGGCTTATGATTTTCTGCAAAAGCCGTTCACACCTGAGGAATTGCGGAGAGTCATGCGGAGGGGATTGGAGCGGAGAAAACTCATCCGGGAAACAGAGAAGCTTCGTCGAGAGAAAAAGCTTATGGAAGAGAATTTCATCACCATGGTTTCTCACCAACTCAGAAGCCCGTTGGTTGCCATTCAGCAGTATTTTGAAGTTATGTTGGCCGGGATGGCCGGAAAAGTCGAGGAAAAACAAAAAAACATGATTCAGAGGGGGAGGGACAGACTGGAGAGCCTCTTGAACCTCATCAATGATTGGCTTGATATGGCTCGAATGAACAGGGGATTGATTGCAGACAAACTCAAACCCATATCCCTGGAGAAAATGCTTCAAAATCTTGTAGATTTTATGCAGCCCTTGGCTAAAGAGAGCGAAGTCAAGCTCGAAATAATCCCGGGAGAAGGCAGCTCGGTGGTTCAAGGAGATGAGGAAACCTTAGAGCAGGTTTTTTCCAACCTTATCAGCAACGCCATAAAATACAATCGGCCTCAGGGCACGGTAGTCATTGGAATACGAGAGGAAGGAAATAAAGTTGTCGTTGACGTTGCGGATACGGGAATCGGCATCGATCAGAAACACCTTCCTTTTGTATTTGATCAGTTTTACCGGGTGGACCGGAAAGAAGGACAGAAAATAAAGGGAACGGGCTTGGGGCTTTGCATCGCTAAAAAGATTGTCGAAGCTCATGAAGGTTCCATCCAGGTCACCAGTGTGTTCGGTGAGGGCAGTACGTTCTCTGTCTTTCTCCCTAAAACAGAGAATAATGCACCCGGGCCGTAGTTTTTACGGAATACAATGGAGAGAAAAATTTCAATACCAGGAAGAATCCGGACATCGGGTATACGGGATTGTTGTTCTATTCCGGCACGCTCAGATGACGGCCTGCACGAAATTGACGGTTTGAACAGACTTCACTTTTTCCCCTCCTTCTTATTATATTGCGGGGAGAGAGAGGACAGGCGGTTTCATTTCAATCCTACCAAAAATTAGCCTTATAATATATTGCCTGTTCCTCTTTCTCCCTTTTTCTGTTTCCAAAGCATGAAAATTGAGGCATAATATACGTTCTTGGAAATCAACCGTCTTATTATTGCCGAATAATTTTAAGGAAAGGAGGCAAAAACATGGAGCGTGCCATCCGGATCTTAACAATTGTGATCTTTCTCGGTTTTTTGATGGCACCGGTGATCTCTCGCACAGCGGAACTTGACGATACTGTAGTGCTAAAGGGTGCCACAGTCTATACGGCTGTCGGCCCGCCTGTTCCCAATGCCGTCATTCTTATTCAAAACGGAAAAATTGCTGCCGTTGGACAAGCTGTGGACATTCCCGAAGGCGTAAAGATCATCGATGTCACAGGGAAACAAATCATCCCAGGCCTGTTCGATGAACACACCCATGTAGGGGGTTATGAGGACGTCAATGAGTTCACCATGCCGATAGGGCCTGAAAACCGGGCCATTGATGCCTTGAATCTGGATGATCCCAACTGGTTTGAATCCATGAAGGCCGGTGTGACGACGGTTGTCACGACCCCTGGAAGCGGAGAACGCATGGGGGGTCAGTCGGTGACCATCAAAACTTGGGGAAAAGACCTGCAAAAGAGGATTTTGAAAGAGAACCGGGAGGCCAAAATGGCTGTAAATGCCCGCGATCTCTCCCATATTCCGGAAATACGCAAAACTTTTATCAAAGCCAAAGAGTACATGGAAAAGTGGGAAAAGTACGAGGCAGGAGACAAAAAAGAACCGGCTCCCGATAGGGATTTTGCTATGGAAGCCCTAGTACCTGTCCTGAAAGGGGAAGAAAAACTCCGGGTCCATATCCATTTTGCCAACGACATGATGACTTTTCTAAAGCTGAAAGACGAATTCGGGCTTGATATGACTTTCATCCACAGCTCCGAGTCCTACAAAGTCGCCGATGAGATTGCGAAACGGAAGGTCCCGGTGATCATGCTTCCCCTGGCTACACGAATTGCCATTGATGAAGGAATGCTTTTCGGCATCAAAAAACTCTATGACGCTGGAGTCAAAGTGGCCCTCCACACAGACCACCCCGTCGTCCATCTGAAATTGTTGCGAGTAAATGCCGCCATGGCGATTCACTATGGAGTGCCGGAAGATGCGGCATTGAAGATGGTCACTCTTAATCCCGCAGTAAGCAGTAAGGTTTCCGATAGGGTAGGGAGCATTGAAATAGGAAAAGACGCTGACCTGGTCGTGCTTAACGGAACTTGGTATGAGCCGAGATCGCGTGTGGACATGGTTTTTGTGGACGGCTTTATCACCTACGATCGTATGAAGGACGATAAGTATCCGAAGGAGGCTGACTGATGTCTGGTAAAATGAGCAAAGGTTTCAGCCTTTTCTATAAGGCAGCTGGTGCCGCCTGTGCCGTGTTTTTCGTCCTGCCGGTTTTCTTTAGTCGAGGTCTAAGTGCAGAAGTTAACCCTGCTATAGCCATCAAAGGCGGCACCGTACTTACCATGGCCGGGGAAAAGATAGAGAACGGGATTGTTGTCTTGTGGGAAGGGAAAATTGCTGCCGTGGGAAAACAGGTCAGCATACCTGATGGAGCGACGATCATTGATGCGACAGGCAAATACGTCATGCCCGGCATTGTTGATGCCATGACGTACTATGGAATCCGTCCATTTTCCCTGAATGACAGGGGGAATGCGGTCACTCCTGAAAACAAGATCATTCTGGCATACTACCCTTTCGGCCGGCAGATGCATGGCGAGAAGGGGGTTGTCAAAGACAGGGAAATCTTGAGCGGTGGAGTGACGACTGTCTATATCGCTCCCGGAGATCAACAAGTGATCGGAGGACAGGGGGCTGTTGTCAAAGTATACGGAGACAGCTATGAGGGTTTTACGCTCCGTGAGCCGGCAGCGATCGATATGTGCATCGGCGACCCCCCCAAAAATGAATTCAGTATGGCGGCGAAAACACCGACGACTCGAATGGGTATCGCCACGCTAATCCGGAAGGCGTTCCTCGGAGCTCAACAGTATAAGCAAAAGATAGATGATTATGAGGCAAAATCCGGTGAGGAAAAGGAAAAGACACCGCACCCGCCCAGAAATTTAGGCACGGAGGCCATGATCGATCTCTTGAACAAAGAAGTGCCGGCGCGCATTGAATCGGATTTCGTCGATGACATCCGGACCGCCATCCGCCTTTGCGAGGAATTCGGTGTCGATCTGATCATAGACTCCGGACTCGGTGCCTATAAGGTCAAACAGATTTTGTCTGAGAAGAATATTCCCGTTGTCCTCGGACCGCCCACTCACCCCTTTATCCAGGGAGGTGAAGTGAGCATGACTCCGGACCTCTACCGGGAAATGAACGAATACAATGCCGCTGAGCTGATCAAATCCGGCGTGAGAGTTGCACTGGGAAGTTTCGGATTTGGTTTCGGTGGATTCGGCTATGCAACTCAAGGCAGATGGCTTCTTATCGAAGCCGCCTATCTGACCGGCTTCGGCGTCTCCGATGATGATGCCCTCAGAATGATCACCATCAATGCTGCCGAAATCCTTGGTGTCAATAACCGGGTGGGAAGCCTGGAGAAAGGTAAAGACGCCGATGTGATCATTCTTTCCGGGTACCCTCTGGATATCAAGACATGGGTCGATCAGGTCTTTATCGATGGAAAATCTGTCTACCAGCGGAAGGAAGGGGCCAAATGAAAACCTTCAAGATAGTTTTTGTTTTTGCGGCAATATTCGTGCTCTTGACGGAAATGAGCTCTTCGATTGGCCGTGCCAAGGAGTCTCTAGCCCTCAAGGGTGCTCTGGTTTATACGGCGGTAGGCCAGGCCATTCAAAACGCCATAATCCTCATCGAGGACGGCAAAATCGTGGCTGTCGGCGCTGATGTGAGTATTCCGAAGGAAGCGAAAGTCTTAGATATGACTGGGAAAGTCATCATTCCGGGCCTTATTGACACTCACTGCCATCTGGGAACGTTTGTGGCTGATGATAGCAACGAGATGCCTCAACCCATAGGTCCGGAAAACAGGGCAATAGATGCCATCCATTTGGATATCCCGGATTGGGCTGAAGCCGTGAAGGGAGGAGTGACGACCGTAGTCACAGGACCTGGAAGCGGGGAGAGGATGGGAGGTCAGTCCGTCACCATCAAAACCTTTGGCAGAGATTTGGACAAACGGATACTGAAGGATTCCGGAGAGTTGAAAATGGCTATAAACGGAGTCAATTTGTCCCATATTCCAACGATACATGCCAATTTTATCAAGGCGCAAGAATACATGGAGGGCTGGAATAGATATGAGTCCGGTGATAAAAAGGGACCTCCGCCTGCCAGAGACTTGGCTATGGAAGCGCTGGCCAAAGCCCTCAAGGGTGAAGAAGTGGTCAGGGTCCACATCATGTGGGCGAATGACATCATGTCCTTTCTTAAACTCAAGGATGAATTCGGTTTCGAACTCCAATTCATCCACGCCCCCGAAGCTTGGAAAGTCGCCGATGAAATCGCAAAGAGGAATGTCCCTGTTATCTGTATGCCCATAGAGTTGTCCATCAATGTGCCTGAGTCTTTATTGCATGGCCTTGTCACTCTTCAAAGAGAGGGAGTCAAATTGGCGATGCACTCCGATCATCCGGTTTCTCCTGAAAAGTGGTTTCGGTTGAATGCGGCTATGGCTGTTCGATACGGGCTCTCCAAAGAAGAGGCGCTCAAAACGGTCACAATCAATCCGGCGGAGATCGCGAAGATCGACGATCGTGTCGGATCTATCGAAAAGGGGAAGGATGCGGATTTGGTGGTACTCAACGGTCCCTGGTACGAAGTCTCATCCCGAGTCGAGATGGTTTTGGTTGATGGAGCCGTCGCCTATGACCGCCATCAAGATTCTCAGGTGACAGAGGGGGGAGAATGATGAGAAAAAAAGTGTCGATACAGAAAAAACCTGTGTGGGAAAGCCGGTTCTCACGATTGAGCCTGTTTTTCGTGATTCTGGGTATATGCGGTCTTCTTGTGCATTCTGCAGAGCAGCAGGTCGTTGCTATAAAAGGAGGGACCGTCCTTACAATAACGGGCAAGACCTATGAGAACGGAATGGTCTTGATAAAAGACGGGAAAATCGAGAAAGTCGGGAAGAATGCCCGGGTACCCAAAGGTGCCTCGGTTATCGATGCCTCGGGCAAGTATGTGATGCCGGGTATTATCGATGCCATGACCTACTATGGGATCAGACCCTTCGCGCGAAATGTCCCACAACCGGTCACCCCTGAAAACAGAATCGCCGATGCCTACTATGTTTTTGGCGATCTCTTCAAGGGAGAAGGGGGTATCGTTGCCGAGTCAGAACTTCTCTGCGGCGGCATAACAACGGTCTACATCGCTCCCGGCGACAGCCAGCTTATAAGCGGACAGGGAGCCGTGCTTAAAACAAACGGCAAAACATATGACAGCATGAGGGTTCGAGATCCTGCGAGCATCGGCATGACCATCGCCTATGCGCCTATGGGGCAATACGGGATGCCCGCCGCGAATCAGCCGACTCGGATGAGTTCGATGGCTTTGCTGCGAAAAACACTCATGGGTGCCGGGGAATATGCGAAAAAGGTCATGGACTACAATTCTAAATCAGAAGAAGAAAAAGAAAAGGCCGCCAAACTCCCGAGGGATCTCGGAAACGAAGCATTGTCCAAGATGCTGAACAGAGAAATCCCGGCAAGGATTGAAGCCGACTATGTCGATGACATTCTCGCAGCAATACGCATTGCAGAAGAGTTCAACCTTGACCTTGTTATCGACAGCGGTATCGGAGCCTATCGAATCAGGGATATTTTGGCAAAGAAAAAGATTCCCGTGGTACTCGGACCTCCGTCCCATCCATTCGGCTTTAGTCATTATGACAACCTCATGGAGATCCAAGAATTGGAGGACGAACGGAATGCCGCCCTTTTAAGCGAAGCCGGTGTAAAAATCGCATTCGGCAGCCATTCTTTGGATTATGGAGGCTCGGGTAAGGCGACTCAAGGTCGATGGCTTCTTCTAGATGCGGCCTTAGCTGTATCCTATGGCCTATCTGAAGATACTGCCCTCAAAGCTCTTACCATCAATGCTGCCGAAATTCTTGGTGTAGATAAGCGTATCGGCAGCCTGGAAAAAGGCAAAGATGCCGACGTGATTATTCTCAGCGGACACCCCTTGAAGACAGAGAGTCTGGTCGAACATGTTTTTATCGACGGGATTCATTCTTATGAGCGGAAGGCTGGACCGGAGATTCAATGAGGGGAGGAAATGACATGTGCAAGAGTAAAACCAATACAATCCATCATATAACACCTGTTCTTTTGTTGAAAAGATTGAGCGTGCCTCTTCTCGCTCTCTTGACGGCACTTTCGATTTTCAGTTACGGAGATTCCATCATTGCCATTAAGGGTGGAACGATTCTGACCATGACCGGAAAAGACATCGTGAGAGGGACCGTAGTCATCCGTAACGGGAAAATTGCAGAGATAGGAGTGAATGTGACAGTCCCTGAGGAGGCTACGGTTATCGATGCATCCGGCAAGTACATTATGCCTGGAATAATCGATGCCATGAGCTATTACGGTATCAGGCCGCAAGATCGGAACGATGCCACGAATCCTGTGACTCCCGAGAACAGGGTCATCCAGGCATTTTACCCCTACAGCGACTTCATTCGGGAAGAAGGAGGTCTCAGCCGAAGCAAGGAACTTTTGTGTGGGGGAATCACGGCCTTCTATGTGGCGCCCGGAAACCGCCAAGTCATCGGCGGCCAGGGTGCTGTGGTTAAAACCGTGGGAAAAGATTTCGAGAGCATGATCCTTCTTGAGCCTGCCGGCATCGATATTACCCTGGGGGATCCGGTAAAGTCGGCTTTTGGAGCAAAGCAACAATCCCCTTCAACCCGAATGAGCATTGCCTCCCTGCTGCGCAAAACCCTGGT
>JAFGNQ010000349.1 GCA_016926925.1 Candidatus Aminicenantota bacterium | reverse complement strand
CCGCCATGCGACGCAAGCGAACGTTGATTTGCTCTCATCTTCCATCTTGGCCGCTCTATCGCGGAAACGGGAATACAAACCAGGCCGAGTAGGCCTCCTTACAAGCTTTTTGAAGTTCGTGGTATCGGAGGTGTTGTGAACTGAGAAGCATTGACTTGGAGTCGATGGATATCTTAGCATAGGTGTTGCCTACAAAAACGAGAGGGCTTGAACAATGTTAGAACAATTGTCCGAAAGACTACAGAAAGTGGCCAAGTTTCTGAGGGGAGAGGTTAAAATTACCGAGAAGAACATGGCCGAAGCCTTGAAAATGATCCGCATGGCTTTTCTCGAGGCCGATGTCAACTACAGGGTGGTTAAAGATTTCGAGTCACGGATCAAAGAGAAGGCCTTGAATGAAGAGATTATGCAAAGTCTTACCCCATCTCAGCACGTTATTAGAATCGTTCGCGACGAACTGACGGCAATGCTCGGCAAAGAGACGCATAAACCGGTTTATTCGAGTCCTCCACCATCCATATGGATGCTGGTCGGACTGCAAGGCTCGGGGAAAACGACGTCCTGTGGCAAACTGGCCAGGTGGGCACGCAACCAGGGGAAAAATCCCCTTCTTGTTTCTTTCGATCTTAAAAGGCCTGCGGCGCAGGACCAGTTGAAAATGATTTCGGAAACGCTGAACCTTTCGTTCCACGAACTGTCCACGACGCAGATGGAAAAACCCGAAAAAGCATTGGAAGATGTGATCAATCAGACAAAGAGCGGAAATTATGACACGTTGATTGTGGACACTGCAGGCCGTCTTCATGTGGATGATGAACTCATGAACGAACTCAAGTTGGTGAGAGACGCGCTTGATCCGACCGAAGTGATTTATGTCGGAGATGCGATGACCGGGCAGGATGCGGTCAGAAGTGCCCAGCAATTCGAAGAAAAAATCGGACTTACCTCCATCATCCTGACAAAACTGGATGGGGATGCCAGAGGAGGAGCTGCCTTATCCATTGTCACCGTCACAGGAAAACCGATTAAATTTATCGGCGTCGGTGAAAAATTCGAGAATCTCGAAATCTTTCACCCGGACCGAATGGCCTCTAGAATTCTCGGCATGGGAGATGTCCTGGGTCTCATTGAGAAGGCGGAGCGCGAGACGGATTTGAAAGAGGCAGAAGAATTGGCAAAAAAGCTTCGCTCTCAAGAATTTACGTTGGAAGACTTCCGGAAGCAGTTGAGTCAGCTGAAACGCATGGGCTCTATGTCACAGTTCTTGAATATGTTGCCCACAGCAGGGGCCTTCAAGAATCTGTCTAAAATGGAGGTCGATGACAAGAGGATTATTTATTTCGAAGCCATCATCGGCTCTATGACCCGAAGGGAAAGAGAGAATCCCAAAATCATAGACGGAAGTCGGCGGAAGCGTATTGCGAGGGGGAGCGGCCGCCCCGTCTCAGAAGTCAATCAGTTGCTGAAACAGTTTTTCGAGATGAAGAAGATGATGAAAAGATCGCAATTTAAAAAGTTCCTCTCTTCATTTCCTGCATAACATTGACGGAGTTTGCCTTGACGGCGTTATCCTCTTGGTCTCTCATTAGGTTGGAAATATTCCTAATTTAAGTGGAATCAATAAAATAGATCTTATTCAAGCATTTACCGGAACATGTGTTCCTATCAAATCAGTTGACTTAGTTCCAAATTTCAGCTATATTTTTTCTTTTAATTCACTGAAAGAGCGATGCAATCATGGTAGCAATTAGATTGATGCGATTGGGAGCAAAAAAACGGCCGTTCTACAGGATTATTGTCACCGATTCTAGGAAGCCTCGTGAGAGTAAATCCAAGGATATAGTAGGGTACTACGATCCCCTTAAAGAACCCCCGGATATACAAATTGATATGGAAAAAGTAAATTATTGGCTGGAAAGAGGTGCTCAAGCGTCCAAAACTGTTCAATCACTCATACATAAAGTTATGAAATTAGAAAAACTTTCCGATTAACAAAACAATAAGGAGGTTACAGTGAAAGAACTCGTTGAAATGATTGCCAAATCATTAGTTGACAATCCAGACAAAGTTCAGGTATCCCAATTGGAGGGAGAGCAAACTTCAATATTGGAACTCAAGGTCGCTCAGGAAGATCTAGGGAAAGTCATCGGTAAGCAAGGCAGGACTGCACGGGCTATCAGGGTGATTCTCGGTGCCGCCGGGATGAAGCTGAAAAGGAGATTCAATCTCGAGATCATTGAAAAAAACTAATTTGATAATTATAGGAAAACTTTTAAAGAGTCAGGGAAAGAAAGGAGAGTTGAGATTGGCGCTCCTTTCCCAAAAGGCGGAAAAGCCTTTTTTTTTCAAGGGTATTCCTCAGTAAAGAAGGAGTTCTCAAAGAGTTTCGTGTCGAGTCTCTGCGTCCCTACAAGAATTTCTACATCATAAAACTTGAGGGGATCGAAACCCTCACCCAAGCAAAGGAACTCGCGCACCAGGAATGTCTGATTCCTGAGGAAGATTTATCCCGCTTAGAGAGAGGGCATTTTTACCTTTTTCAACTCATCGGCTGTTCTGTTCTAAGCTTGACGAGAACCGTGATAGGCCGCGTCAAAGATTGTGTGGCCATCAGAAACAACGATCTCTTGGTTGTCGATCGAGGCGGAGCCGAGATTCTTGTTCCCTTCACTCGGGAAATATGTATTGAGGTCAATTTGCAGAAGAAGGAAGTCGTCATCGACCCGCCGGAAGGACTTTTAGAGATAAATGAGATTTGATATAATTACTATCTTTCCGCAGATGTTCGGAAGTGTTTTTTCCGGAGGAGTCATAGGGAAGGCACTGGAGAAAGGCATAATCGAGATTAAGATTCATGATTTGCGTGCTTTCGCACCCGGTAAGCATCGACAGGTAGATGACCGACCTTTCGGCGGGAAGCAGGGGATGGTGTTGAAACCTGAGCCGATTTTTTCGGCTGTCGAAACAATCAGGGTCACAAAGGAGTCCCCCGTTGTTCTGCTCTCCCCGCAAGGCAGGAGGTTTGATTCCAGATTGGCGAAAGAATTTGCTTCGGTTCCGCAGATTTGCATTATCTGCGGGCGCTACGAAGGAGTGGATGAAAGAGTGAACGACTTTTTAGCGACGCATGAGGTTTCTATTGGCGACTATGTGCTGACAGGAGGTGAACCTGCGGCGGTAGTTCTCGTAGATGCCGTATCACGATTCATCCCCAGAGTGGTGGGAAAGATAAAATCCGTTCAAGAAGACTCATTTTTCGATAGGCTGTTGGATCATCCTCAGTACACCCGACCACGTGATTTTAGATCTATGCAAGTTCCGGAAATTCTTTTTTCCGGTGATCATAATAAAATTGAGAGCTGGCGAAAAAAAAAAGCCTTGGAGAAAACAGCAGTGATGAGACCGGATTTGGTGGGGAAAAACCGTATTTCTCCGGGGAAAAAGAGAACGCTAGATGAAAAATTGCGGGAAAGGAAGGATTGAGCGATGAACCTGATTGAATTGGTTGACAAAAAACAAATCAAAGGAGAAGGGGCTTCTTTCGAGGTGGGAGATACAGTCAAGGTGCATGTTGTCATCCGAGAAGGGGAGAAAGAAAGAATACAAATCTTTAGGGGTGATGTCATTGCCAAAAAAGGCTCCGGCGTGAGAGCGACCTTCACCGTGAGGAAGGTCTCCTTTGGTATCGGAGTCGAAAGAATCTTTCCTTTGAATTCCAAGATGGTAAGTAAAATTGAAGTCGTACGCAAGGGAAAAGTAAGACAAGCAAAACTGTATTACCTTCGGAAATTGAGAGGAAAGGCCGCACGGATTAAAGAAGCGCGGTAGCAGGACTTTTGTCAGGCCGGTGACGTGCCCGATTTTCAGATCGAGAGAGAAATCAGCCAAGCGGGATTTAAAGCCATAGCAGGCCTGGACGAGGTAGGGAGAGGAGCACTCTTCGGTCCGGTGGTTGCCGCTTCCGTCATCTTTTCCCAGTCTCTAATCCAAAGACGGTTGGCCGATTGGTTGAAGGAAGTTAAGGACTCCAAACGTCTTTCTCCGACTAAACGAACGAGACTCGCCAAACAGATCGTGGATTCCGCTGAAGCTGTGGGCATTGGCTTGGCATCTCATAGAGAAATCGATAGAAAAAATATTCATTGGGCGTCTTTGGAGGCCATGAAACGAGCATTCGCGAGTATGCCGCAGAACCCGGATTTTCTATTAGTTGACGGATTCAGGCTTAATGATGTAAATTATCCTCAGATGCATGTACTCAAAGGTGATCAAAAGAGCATTTCGATCGCAGCGGCTTCCATCGTTGCCAAGGTTTTCAGAGATGAGATGATCGTCCGTTTGGACTCTGTTTTCCATGGATATGCCCTTATTAAAAATAAGGGATACGGCACGAACGAGCATTTCAAGGCACTCCGTGAGTTGGGACCCAGCGCTTTGCACCGGCGCTCTTTTAACCTTGAGGGGAAAATATGAGTCCGAAAACAGACAGGGCGAAAATTGAAGCCCTAGCCGAAAAGTACATAAAAAAAGGTCGGCTCCAAGATGCCATCACCGAATACAGAAAGCTTTTAGAGGGAAACGCCCAAGATATCGCCGTACGCAACATCCTCGGCGATCTCTACATCAAAGCCGACGATAAAAAAAAGGCTGTCGAAGAATTCTCAAGGATTGCCGAGTTTTACGAAGACAAGGGTCTGTACTCAAAGGCCATCGCCATTTACAAACGAATCAAGAGGCTGGACCCGAAGGACATCGATTCTTCCCAGAAATTGGCAACTCTTTACCGAGATCAAGGATTCTCTTCCGAGGCCAAATCGGAATACTTGAGTTTGGCCCAGAGGCTGGCCGGCCTGATGCGCACAAAAGACGCTATCTCCATGTACGAAAACCTTCTCAAACTGGATAAGAATGATACGGAATCGCGATTGAAACTGGCAGACCTTTACACGAGCGAGAAATTGATAGAAAAAGCTTTGGATGAGTACAACAGAGTCGCCGAATTCAAAATGCGGAACGGCCAGCTCGAAGAAGCCGGCGACATTCTTGTCCGCGCCAAGGAACTCAAGGAAGATCATTCACGCACCATCACCAATCTGATCGAGCTTTTCAAGAGAGAGAACAAAAAAAAGAAAGCGTTGGACCTGGTTGAAGAAATTCTAGAGAAAGATAAAGATAACTTAAGAGCACTTTACATACTGGGAAATCTTCACTTTGAAGATAAAAGCCTGAAGGAAGCCGAAAAAATATTTGCCCGGATCATCTCCATTCGTCCAAAGGAAGTCGAGGCGAGGGTGAAACTTGGAAGGATCTGTATTCACAAGAATGATCTTGATCAGGCATTTGAATATTTCGAACCTTTGGCAGACACCCTGTTGCGAAAAGAGAAGTATGATAAGGCCATAGGTTTGCTGGGCCTTACTCTGGCTTCAAAAAAAGCACATCTGCCGACGCTTACGAAACTCGCTTCTATCTATAAAGCTCAAGATCAAAAGAAGAGTTTCGAGCTGGTCAGCATGGTTCTTTTGGAAGAATACCGTAAGAATAACCTGAGAGAAAAAATGTTGGCCGTCTTTAATGAGCTGTTGCATACTTTTCCAGAGAATGAAGAATACAAGTACGAGTTCATGCAGCTGAAGAAAGCTATGGGAATTTTAGAGGAAGATTCAGGCGACGCAGTCACTTCAGTTCAACTCGATGAGGCCCAATCCACAATTGATGCCACTTTGGCCCAAGCCGAGCTTTATGTTGAGCAGGGTTTGATCAGAAACGCCAAACGAATTCTCGAGAATTTGAGGAGTAAATTCCCTGAGGATTCTCGAATTCTCGAGAGAATTGAAAAATTAAAAATGATTCCGACCGGGGTCAAAGCCGGAGAAATTTCGACTCGGGTGGAAAAGGTCACTCGTAAGGAAACCCAAATCTTCGGAAAAATCGCAGATAAGGAAAAAGAGGGAGATTCCCATCTCTATGGCGACGATGTTGGAGAAGAGAGGGTGACCTCGGCGGATATTTTTGCTGAAACGGATATTGTTCCTATTATCACCAAAGAAGTTGACGAAAAACGATACTACGATCTTACAGATGTCATCGATAAAGAATTGACGGTCATCAAGGCCACTCTCAGTTACCAGATTCGAGGAGATACGACTGTCGTAGAGAAAGCATTGAGTGATATAGTCGCCGATTTCCGCAAAGCACTTGAGGACAAAGTCGACAAGGATGATTACGAGAGTCATTACAATCTGGGTATTGCATTTCTTGAGCAAGGTCTTTTTGATGAGGCCATCGAGGAATGCAAGGTGGCTGCCCGGGACAAGACTCTGGAAGTGGAATGCTACAGCGTTATAAGCTTCTGTTATAAGCAGAAAAAAGATTACAAGGAAGCCGTCACATGGCTTGAAAAGGCTCAAGGTGTATCCGAAAAAGATTCCGACCAGGCATATGCCCTGAAGTATGAACTTGGAGCGCTGTTCGAAGATATGGATGAGAAAGATAAAGCGGCCAAGATTTACAAAGAGGTTCTGACCTGGAATCCAGACTATCGGGATGTTTCGGAAAAGGTCACCGCCCTCAAAGGGAACTCATAAAGTTTTCAATCCTGCCACACCGTTTCCCAGGCATCCCCATTTCTGTTAAGCGCACTGTTCTCGTACCGTAGGAATCGAGGCATTATTCGTTTCTGTCGAAGACTCTTCCACCCAGCACCATGCGTCTCGAACGGATGGTGACTCGCTCGGGCTTATGCGCTCCTTATATGAATCTTGCCGTTTTTCCGGTGAGAAAACGAGTCAGGCCGGAGCGTTAACTGAGAGGATCATGCTCGAAGCTTTTCTGAAGCTCTTCATGCATTCTTTTTATCCGGATCCAAAAAATGGAAAATATTTCGTTGCATTCTTCACTCATCAAATTCCTCGACTTCCTAAAGGAAGCGGTGCCTGCAGAGTGTGTCTTGTTGCACCTTTGCGATGACCCTCAAACCCTCTTGTCCAGCGGGAATTCAGCTCTGCTCTCCAGGGAAGAGGAGCCTTGTTTCGAACGCATTATACGACACACCTTAAGAAGCAAATGTCCGGTCGTTCTCCCTCTAAAAAATAATGACGGCAGTCTCTTAGGTATCGAAAACAATATCGCTTTGGAGAGATGCTCTCTTTTCTGTCTTCCGTTGTTTTGCAGGGATAAACCGCTGGGTGTTGTTTGTTTGATGAGAGGCTCTGGATCCAATCCCTTTACTGAAACTAATCTGGACTCAGTGATGGGATTGATAAAACCCCTCTATCATATTCTCAAGAATCGAATGGGCTGCTGTTTTGACAGTCCGATTCGGGATTTGCGCAACGGGCTTCTCGTCGGGACCAGCGAGTCCCACCAAATGGTGATGCAGTTGATCGATAGAGTCAAAAGTAACGACGTTCCTGTTTTTATCTGGGGCGAGAGTGGAACGGGAAAAGAATTGGCTGCACGGGCGATACACGAGACGGGTCACCGGAAACAGGGCAAGTTTGTCGCTGTGAATTGTGGGGCTATTCCCGAGTATCTCCTCGAGAGTGAACTTTTCGGCCATGTAAGGGGCGCGTTTACGGGCGCGATGAGAGACAGGATAGGTCTTGTGGATGAGGCCGACGGTGGAACATTTTTTCTCGATGAGGTCGGCGACCTATCGTTTTCTCTTCAATCCAAATTTCTTCGGCTGTTACAGGAGAAGGAATTCAGAAGAGTGGGAGACAACCGAGTGCGCAGGGTCGATGTGCGCTTCATCAGTGCCACCAATAAGGACCTGGAAAGGGAAGTTGCCAGAAGATCCTTCCGTGAGGACCTGTACTATCGCCTGAAGATCATTTCCATAGAAATTCCCCCACTCAGGGAGCGAAGAGAAGACATCCTCTGCCTTTTGAATCACTTTCTTGCTGCTTACAGCAGGGAAATGGACCGGGAAAGAACTTATTTTTCTCCACGATGTCTCGAGCTCTTGATGAATTATTCCTGGCCGGGAAATGTCAGGGAGATGCAAAATGAAATTCAAAGATGCCTGATTCTGAGCGAAGGCCGGGAGATCATTAAGGAAGAACATCTCTCGAGGTGGATAAACCCTAAGGGGGAAAGCCATTCTCCTGTTAAATACAACTATTTTCATGCCAAGGCAGAGTTTGAAAAGAGATTTCTCAATCAGGCTTTGGCGAAATTTCAGTACAATAGATCCAAAACGGCGGAGGAAATCGGGATCAGCAGACAAGGACTTTTCAAACTGATTAAAAAACACAAAATAACCATTCCTGTGGATCAAAAAGAGGATTTGGAAACAGCCGGATAAGAGGTCCTGTTTCTGTCCATGATTTTATAGATTCTATAGAAATGAGATGCGGCATATCCTTGCCCGACTTTGGTGAAAACAAACTTTGACTCAATTCCTTTCAGAATGGAGACAGTGTGCTTTTCGGAAATGGGGATGCTTCCTGCTCTGAGCCTGGGCTTGTGAAGCGCTTGATTTTTTGCTACATTGGCTACAAATGAACAAGGATAAACAGAGTGTGTTTGTCGTAACCTGTCCCGTGTGTCAATCTGACCTCTGGATTGATCCCGCAACCCAGGATGTGATGAAGTCGGAAAAGGGAAAGAAAAAGAAGGGATCCCTGGATGAGCTGCTTGCCAAGGAAAAAAAACGAAAGAGCGAATTCGACCACAAATTTGAAGCCACCGCGGCCTTAGAAAGGGAAAAAAAGAAAAAAGCCCAGGAAAAGTTTAAGGAGGCGTTTTCCAAGGTCGATCCTGAGGATTGATTGTTTCATCCCCTTCTCGAGTGGTTTGAACTGAATGTACAGAGTCCAAACAAAAGGAGAGATTCGTGAGCCTGTTCCAGCTAGATGCCGGTAAAGAATGGAGAGGAGGTCAAAAGCAAACTCTTTTGCTCACTCAGGAACTGCTCGTGCGAGGGTATTCCGTACATCTCATTGTCCAGCCGGATAGTCCTCTGCACCAGAAAGCGTCCGAGGCGTCGGTGCCTGTTTGGCCTTTGCGGATGAGAAGCGAGATGGATTTTCTCGCCGTTCTCAAATTAGGCAGGAAAATGAAGCGTCACAGAGGTCGCTTGGTTCATTTTCACGACGCCCATTCCTTGGCTATAGGTTCGGCCGCGGCCTCATGGGCGAAGATTCCGCTGAGAGTGATATCAAGGAAAGTAGATTTTCCTTTGAAGGCGAACCCTCTTTCCCGTATCAAATACACCAAAGATATCGATGTCGTGATCGCCGTATCTCAGGAGGTGAAGGGTGTCCTCGCGGAAGGGGGGATCGATCCGGAAAAAATCAGGGTCATTCCTGATGGAGTCGATTACTCTTCGTTTGAGGATGTCGCCTCAAGTGCCTATCTGCGAAACGAGCTTTCTTTTGCCCTCGATGATTTTCTGGTCGGAATTGTTGCCCATCTTGCTGACCACAAAGGCCATAAATACTTGATCGAGGCCACTCGAGTCCTTAAACAGAAAGCTCCCAAGGTTAAAGTGATAATCGTTGGAGCGGGGCCTTTGAAGATAGAATTGAGTAAACAGGCTAGGGAGATTCATGTCGAAGACATGGTGTTTTTTTTGGGATTTCGGGATGATATCCCGCAGATCATGGCCTCGTTGGATCTCTTTGTGCTTTCGTCTTACCTGGAAGGTATGGGGAGCAGCATTCTGGAGGCTATGGCCAGCCGTTTGCCGGTAGTCGCGACGCAGGCCGGTGGAATCCCTGAAGTCGTAGTGCACGAAGAGACAGGCTTGCTCGTTCCTTCTCGGGATTCTGCGGCTCTGGCCGATGCAATAATCCGCATATATAAAGACAGGAAATTTGGAAAGCTTCTGGGGCAAAGGGGTTATGAACTCGTCCACCGGAAGTTCTCTGCTAGAGCCATGGCGTCCAAAGTCATTGACGAGTACGAGCGAATTGCCAAGGAAAAAAACGTAAAGCTTCTATTGTGAGACGTGCCGCTGTTATTTTCCTCCTGTTACTAACGGTTGCCGTCTGTCTACATGTGGCGCTCGTCAAGCATCCCAATAATTACCAGGTTTATATCACGGCCGCAGGCAGCCTTCTGGAGGGACAGAATCCTTATGCACACCGGCAGGGATTGGATTTTTTCAAATACAGTCCGCTTGCAGCCTTGATGATGATTCCCTTTTCGCTCTTGCAAGATGAGGTCGGAACATTTATTTTCGTTTTTTTTCAATATTGGTTGTTTTTTTGGGGATTCCAGCGATGGGCTAAAACTGTGGGTCTCAGCTTGGATCAATCTAAGCTCGTCGTGATAATCGCCTTTTGTTCTGTATTTACGGATGTTACGCTCTCCGTCCAAATCTGCCAGGTAAATGCCGCCATATTCGGCCTGATGCTTTTGGCATCTGCGCAATATATCGAAGGAAAACTCCTGAAATCAGGTCTGGTTCTTGCGCTGGCAACCAACATAAAGCTCTTTCCCTTCACGCTGGCCTTGTGTCTGATGACGGATCTCAAAAAAAAATTCTGGAGCGCGTTCTGGTTGGGGTTGGGACTCTGGTTTGCTCTTCCCGGAGTGCTTCTGGGATTTGGTCGCAACCTGAAGCTCCTTCAGGAATGGTCTGCCCTCATGCACTGGGATCAGACACGAAACCTGGAGATGTTGGATCTCGGAAACTTCCTTGAGCTCCATTTCGGGATCCCACAGTCCATCCGTAATCCTTTGGCCGTTTTTGTGGGGTTCGGTATCGGATTTGCATCCTTCTGGCTTTTTCGGAAAGGATGGAAAAACGGCCTGCACCGTTTCCTGCTTCCTGTAAACGGATTGTATATCCTGCTTTTTTCTTATCTCAGCGAATCCGCCACTTCCATCCTGGCGTCGACCAGTATTTTCTTGATAGGCATGGCAGCCCTGTCCACATCCCGAAGAGCCTGGATTTACTGGTCATCCTGGGTGATGAGTTTGCTCCTGATTCCGGTTTTCTACTCCGATATCGTGCCTCGGGCGTGGCTGCTCTGGGCGCGTGCATTCCATCTCAAGACAGTGGGGTATATCTTTCTAACGGGAATCGTCGGCTGGTTGTTTTTCAGACTTTGGAAAGAGAACCCGCCGCCTCCGATCGTGCCATCTGTTGAATGATTCCAGTTGACAAGTCATGCTTTTGAGCTCTGCACCGTACCGAGCATCACCTCCCCTTGCCCTAAATGCAAGCGGGAACGAGCAATGTTCATCTGTGCTTTCCCCCCAATCATTTTTTTGAATGGAAGCATTAGGGGATGCTTTCGCTTCAGACCGCAAAAAGAATCTGAGGACGGGACTCAGCTTCCGATCTGTGTTTCGTCCTCCCGAATCTTCCCGGCCATGGTGAAGCCTGTGAAACCGAAGACGGCTAGGATCAATACGGCACAGTAATTCATCACGGCCCATGGAAGATAGGTGAAAGTGGATACTCCGATCGTCCCGGTTATATAGACCCCGGCCATGCTCCAGGGAATAAGCGGCACGACTATAGCCCCGCACTCTTCGATTATTCGTGAAAGATTCTTTGCGGCCAGATTTGTTTTCTTGTAGATAGGGGCGAGCAGTTCCCCGGGGATTATCATGGAAAGATAGGAACTTCCGGTGATGAGCGCAGTCGCGATCGAAGACGAAATGGTCGTGAGCACAAGACTCCAGGTTTTATTCGTGAATTTCATCACTTTATCCAGAATGACTTGGAGCATGCCCGTGCGTTGCATGATTCCTCCGAAGCTGAATGCGGTGAATGCAACCAGCTGTGTTTCCATCATGCTCATCATTCCCCCCCGCGAGATGAGACGGTCAACCTGAAGAACGCCGGTGTGGGCTTCGTAACCTGTGTTCAAGGCAGCTGCAATTTCTGCCACCGAAGTGTTCTGAAAGACCAAGGCTAAGATTCCTGCAATAAGAGAGGATAACAGCATGCCCGGAATGGTCGGTTTTTTTGTTGCTGCGAAATAAAAAACGATGATCATGGGGAGCAGCAAAATAATGCTGAAGTTGAAATGAGAGGCGAGTGTTTGGGTAATGAGGTTCAGACTTTCCGATTTGACCTTCACCGCTCCGTACCTCAGCCCGATAATGAAGTACACCAACATTCCCAAGAGCCATGCAGGCGTGGCCGACCACATCATATGTTTGATATGATCGAAAAGGTTTGATCCTGCAGCGACCGGTGCCAGGTTTGTCACATCGGAGAAAGGAGACATTTTATCACCGAAGTAAGCGCCGGCTACGATGGCTCCCGCCGCAGGCCCCAGAGGAATTCCGAGTCCCATGGCAATCCCGATAAATGCAACACCGAGTGTCCCGATCGTTCCCCATGAAGTTCCGGTGGCAAGAGAGGTTAGAGAACAAACAAAGCAGGTGGTGACCAGAAAAAATTTGGGAGAAATCAATTTAAGCCCGTAATAAATGACCATGGGGATGGTCCCGCAGGCTATCCAGGCGCCAATGAGAATGCCCACACAGAGCATGATCAGAATGGCGGGCATGGCTTTATGGATGCTGTCAACGATCCCTCGTTCCATGTCCAGCCATTTAAACTTCAGCAAGAAACCCATAAATCCTGTTATAAAGGCTGCGGCCACGAGGAGCACCTGAGGCCGAATTTTGTAGATTCCGTAGCCGACACCCAACAACAGTGCCATGGCTATCAGGGGGATGAGAGAAACGACAAAGCTCGGTTTTCGGTTGGGTATGGGAGTTTTTGTGGTTTTGTCTGCCATTATCTTTGGCCTCACAGGAATAAATTTATAAGTTCGATTCGAAGACTCGGTTGAGTCAAGATTGCTAAGAAAATGTCCCTGTGACACAAAGCCGGCCGTTGCGCACTGTTTGTTTCCCCATATGAAACGCGTCCGATAGATTGAGATCCCGGTCTAATATGATCAGGTCGGCGTCCTTCCCGGATTGGATTTTTCCTTTGCTCTCAAGTTTGTAAAAATCTGCGGGCGTAGTAGCAAACAACCGGAGAGCATCCTCGACCGGTAGAATGGTTTCAGTGATCAGATATTTGAAATTTTTGAGAAGGCTGTCTTGGGATGCGATGGTCAGTTTTATGAGTTTTCCGTCCTTGTCAAAAACAGGCATGCTGCCATTGGCATCCGAGCTCACGGTAATACGGGTGATGGGAACATTCCTATCCTGGCAGGTGCGGACAACTTCGGCAATACTGATTCCGACAGTATCTTGGGATGCCGGATTTGGGTTTGCCGTCAGGTCTATGGTGCCGCCTTGGTTGATGAAAGTGATGGCATCTTGCAGCAGGGCTTCACTGCGGTTGCAATGAGTGGGAATGATCTGAGTGATCGGGATTTCCGTATCCGCGACCAGCCTGAACAACATTTCGAGTTTACGCGGGCCGTCCCCCAGATGGCAATGTAGGATTCCCGCTTTTCCTCCCAGCATGCCCCCCACCCGGCATTCTGCCGCGAGCCGCGCAAATTCTTCAAATGTCGGCTGTGCCGATCGATGATCGGAGATAGCGATCTCTCCGGCTCCGATAACTTTATCAATCAGGATGAGGTCGGAGCGCACACTTCCCGTTATAGTGACAACTGGAATTTGGTAAGAACCGGTGAAAATATACGTGCTGACGCCCTCGATCTCGAGCCCCCTGGCTTTTGCCAGAAGTGATTCCATGTGGCGAGTCGTCCCATCGGTTCCAAGACACCCGATAAGAGTCGTCACCCCGCTCGCTAGGATGTTTTCGATCATAATTTCCGGAGCTCGTGTCGCTGGACCGCCCTCGCCGCCACCTCCTAAGATATGGACGTGATTGTCTATGAATCCTGGCACGACCATCCTTCCCTTAGCGGAAATCCTGTGGACGTCGAGACCTGTGATGGTGATATCACCTGGTGAGTAGACAGCACCGATTTTGGTATCCAGGATCAGAAGGTCCTTTTTGCCTAAAGGGACCGGTGTGTATACCTCGCCCCCCTCGATGAGCGTTATCATGCTTGTCTCCTGCTATTTTCACTTGTTTTGAGAAATGAATGGAATAGCTAAAATATCATGGCTCTCTTTTCTTTGCAAGCAGGGAGAATATGGAGTGTGCGCTTCTGTTTCCATGATTGGGCCATCGTGATGGGGAAGATGAGCGTGCTGCAGTCGGTTGAGCCGCATAGAAGTGGGAGGGAAATGAGAAATGACTCTTGCCCTTTGATTTGAAAGTATCTCGGAAACATGGAGGTATCCGCACACTAAGGGGGGCTCGATAGCTCGCCTCTCAGACTAATATGGATCAGGGAATGCATACTTTCAGGTTCCCACGTTTTGAACTTTTTCCCGAATTTCGATACAATAGCCGTCTCTTCAGGAAATGAAATGGCTGGTTTTGAAGAAGAATTCGAAAAATTGCGGCCTGTTTTCAGCAGATGGTCACGGTTTGTTCTGACAGGAAAAAAAATTTTTGCGGAAGGCACGGAAAATTTCATCCCAAAAGGACCTACCATAATCACCGGCAATCACATTGGAACCTTCAAAGATATCGCGACGATCTATGAGTTGATTCCGCGGCCCTTCGTGTTCACGGCAAACAAAATGATATTCGAAAAAAATGAATTCGATTACCTCATAAAAAAACACCTCAGAAGGCACTTCAAGGAGGTCGGCCTTCTCATGAATGCGCTCCTTAAACCTGTAAAGCTTCCGTTTATCGATTTTGTCACGAGGACCGTAAAAAAAATAGGAACGGTCCCAGTGGATCTTTATTCCAGCAAAAGGGATGCCATTCTAAATTGCCAGGAAACGGTCAAAGCTGGGAGAGCCCTTATTACGCTTCAAGGAAGAGGGCGTGTTATGAAGAACGATCCCAATCCCTATGTGAGTCCTTTCAGGAGAGGAGCGGCCATCATCTCTTACAATCTGTACAAAAATGAAGGCTTAAGAGTGCCCGTGATTCCGATGGCCATTTTCGGAACGCATTTGCCTCTCTTTTTTCCGGCGAAGATCGGGGTGAATGTCGGTGAGCCGATGTACGCCACGGATTACTTGAGAGAAGGTTTCAATGAATCTGTGGAAAATTTTCGAAGAGCTCTCGAAAAAAAAGTCAATTCCCTTTTTTTTCAGATCATTAAAAAATGATCTCTGATTACTCGCTGCGAGTGAATCTGGAGAGGATGTCCGAATTGATTTTCAGAAAGGTATCGTATCGGATTTTGACTCCCATATCTTTCCGGAGTTGTGACATCCACGATGCGAACAGCTTGTTTTTCTTCATTTCGAGCTGGCTTTCTCTCTCAGCTTCCAGGTTCTTTTGAAAGTCCTCTCGAGTCACCTCTTTCCTGCTGAGAACCCGGATCAAGGCATAGCCGTCGGTGAATGCGACCGGATCGCTGACTTCATTCAGCGGCAGAGAAAAAACCAACCTGTCGATATCTGCATTTTCTCCGATGACACCCAGGTACTGGTTCCTCTTGTGCTCCTCGACGGTTTTGTATTCCAGGTTATTCTCCTCAGCGATTGTTTCAAAAGATTTTTTGGAAAGCTCAGTTTTGATCTTCGTGATCCTTTCGAAAGCTACCTGCTTTTTCCTCTCTGCTGCGAGGTCCGCTTGGACATCTTCGGTGACTTCTTCGAGTTCGGCTTGACGTGGCGCTTCTATTTTTCGGAGTTCGGCCAGGCCGATACCCTTGTATGTGTAAAGAGGGGATGAGACTTCATTTTCTTTCAGGCTGAAGAGCGCTGTGCTGATTGAACCGGAAGGATCGATTTCTTCATCGATGGATTCGCCTTCTTTTACCAGACCGGATGATTTGATCTCGTATCCGAATCTCTTGGCTGCGACCTCCAGGCTTTTTTCCTTGCGGGCGCTTTTTTCGAGTTGTGCCACCTTTTTATCGATGATTTCCCGGGCTTTTTGGTCTTTAAGAATCGTTTGGACTTGATCGTGGACCTGTTCGAGAGGCTTCTGGATCTCAGGTGACTTTTCGGTAACTTTCACCAACGCGAATCCGTCTTCGAGCTCAATCGGTTTGGAGACTTCTCCTTCGGCTAGGGCGGAGATTTTTTCTTTTTCGAGAGGTGTCAGCGACTGCCATTCAAAAAGGCCCCAGTCTCCGGATTCCCCTGCTTTGGTGTCTTTGGAATAGATTTTAGCCAGATGTCCGAAATCATCTCCGTCAGCAATTCTTTGCTGGATGTTTTTCATCTCAGATTCAATCAACTCTCTGTCTTTGTCTTCTAAAGGCAGGAAGATTCTGCTCACTCTCACTTTTTCAGGGTCGGTAAATTGAGAGGTGTTGTCTTTATAATATGCTTCGATTTCCTTATCCGCGAGCACGACTTCCTTCTTGAAAGCGTCGGAGTTAAAGAAGACATAGCTGGCCTCTCTCTTTTCAGGAATGCGGTAGTCATCCCGGTGCTTATCGAAGAACTCTTGAATAGAATCAGCCGAGAATTCCGTCTGGATTTCGATATTCTTCGTTTCGAGCGGTATGTATTCAATCCTGGCGGTTTCATTGCCGATCTTATAATTCTCCCAAAGTTCGTCCTCGGTGATGGATACTCCTGAGGTAAGAACCTGGACTGTTTTCTCCAGCAGGATTTCGCTCCTGAGACCCTTCTCGAAATCCGCTATGGCGATCCTATTCCATTCCAGAATCCTTTTGTATTCTTCGAATCCGATGAATTCCCCGTCTTTTTGGAAGACGGGATAGCTTTTGATTTTCTCCAGGATTTCTTGGTTGGATACGCGCAATCCCAACTCATGTGAGGCTTGAAGAAGCAGGGATTGCTGTATCATTTGTTCCAGCACCTGCTGCGGTATATTGAGTTGCTGGATGAATTTACTGTCCAATTCTTTAAACTGTTTTTGAACGGATTCAATACGCTGCCTGAGATTGAGAACATAAAGATCGGTTGAAATCTTTTCCTTTCCTACGGATGCAATCGTATTCGAGTTGCGCCCTTCACCCAAGCGTCCGGCTCCTCCCCATACGGCAAAGATGGATATTATGAATGCCGCTATGACGAACCATAAAGTCGGCGCCAGTGATTTCAAGTTCTTTCGCATTGTTTTCAGCATATTACTACCTCGTTATCTTGATTCGTTCGGCGATTTCAATCCCGGTCTATTGTTATAACCTTTATTGCCGCCGAAAGTGTCAACCCGAGTGTCATTACCGGCCTCCCGGGCGTATTCGTTATTGCTTGAGCAAATGCCGAGCGATGACGAGTCTCTGCACTTCTGATGTTCCTTCGTAGATAGCCAAAACACGCGCATCTCTGTAGAGTTGCTCGATAAAAAACTCCTTGGAATAGCCGTAGCCTCCGTGGATTTGAAGAGAAAGGGAGGCTATCCTGTTTGCCGCTTCAGAGGCATAGAGCTTGGCCATGGCCGATTCTTTGCCGAAGGGTTTGCCATGGCCGCTGAGGTTTGCCGCTCTGTAGGTGAGCAATCGAGCGGCATCGAGTTGAGTGGACATATCCGCTATCATGAATTGAATAGCTTGGAAGTCATGAATCTTACGACCAAAAGCTTCGCGCTGTTTGGCATATTTCACAGCTTCATCGAGAGCTCTTTGGGATACTCCTACGGATTGTGCGGCAATGCCTATCCGTGAACTGTCCAGACATTGGAAGGCGATGGAAGCTCCTTTTCCCTCTTCGCCTAAGAGCTGGGCTGCCGGAACTCTGCAATTTTCGAGAACGATTTCTGCCGTGGGTGAAGCGTGCAGTCCCATTTTCTCTTCAATCTTGGAAACCGAGAGTCCGGGAGTATTTTTGTCTAGTATGAAGGCGTTCAACCTCTTTTTTCCAGCACTGGAAGTTTCCGAAGCCGTCATCAATATGAGAGCACCTGAATCATATCCTGTTGTCACCCAACTTTTTGTTCCGTTCAACACGAAGCCGTTCCCTTTTTTCTCGGATTTGGTCTTTAAATTGGTGGCATCCGAACCGGCTTCCGGCTCAGTCAAGCTGAAGGCACCGATGATTTGACCGGTGGCAGCTTTGGGTAGATATTCCTTTTTTTGAGCTTCGGTTCCGAATCGATTGATCGCGAAACAAAAGAGAGAGCAATGGACTGAGATGATCACGGCCAGTGAGGGGAAAACTCGGGCCAGTTCTTCAATGGCGATGGACAGGGATACGTTGTCTGTTTTTGAACCTCCGTATTCGGCGGGAACCGACATGCCCAGAATGCCCAATTCTCCGAGTTTTTGGAGAATTTCGTGCGGAAATTTATGTTGTTCCTCCAATGTTTTGACATGGGGCGAAATTTCATTCCGGGCAAAGTCTCTGATCATCTCCCTTAGCAAAAGCTGGTCTTCCGTCATTTCAAAATTCATGTTTCCTTCCTCATCAATCCATTTTTCACAGGAGAATGACTCATTTGACGTCCTGTCGACGCTTCCGATTCAATATCCGGAATTGATCGAGGAACAGGCTGAATATGGATTCCTTAAGGTCGCGCATTCTCGTATTCTTCTTATCTTATTGGATACAATTCATACTGTAATGATCTCTTGTTGGAAAACCCCTCAAACTTGCAGGGGCCGTCCTATTCATGCCTTCGGAAGGATGGCAGAAGTTTATCGTAGGTCGATTGGATATCTTCGATAACCACTTTCGTTTTTCCGATCAAGGGCATGAAATTGGCATCCCCGGTCCATCTCGGTATGACATGAAGGTGGTAGTGATCGGCGACACCGGCGCCGGCGCTGTGTCCTATGTTCATGCCAGTATTGAAACCATGGGGATGGTAGGTTTCCCTCAGAACTTTCAAGCTGTTCTTAAGCAGATCGATCATTTCATCCGTAGCCCTCTTATCCGCCCTTTCGATGGAATCCAAATGCTCATACGGAGCGATCATCAAGTGACCCGGAGTGTAGGGATATCTGTTTAAAATGAGAAAGTTGTAATCTCCGCGATAGAGGATAAAAGCCTCTCCATCTCTTTCGAGGCGAAGGGCACGGCAGAAAATGCATTCAGTCATTTTAAAGGCTTTGCGGACGTATTCTTTTCGCCATGGCGCAGTAATGTACTTCATTACTTGTTGATGATCATTTTAAGGAGCTTGCTCGGTTTGAAATACAATACTTTTTTGGGGGGAACCTTAACGGGATCTCCTGTGCGTGGATTGCGTCCCGAGCGGGCTTGTCTCTTTCGAAATCGGAAGCTCCCGAAACCTCTCAATTCGATTTCCTCTCCCCTTTCAAGAGCTTCTTTGATGGTCTGAAAAAAGAGGTTCACACCTGTTTCCGCCTCTTGCTTGGATATGTCCATTTCTTTAGCAATTTTGTTTATGAGGTCAGCTTTTATCATCTTTTTTCTCCTTTTTTGCCGCTTTTTTATTCGGGGATTTAAGGGGTGTTTTGATATTCTTGAGTTGGTCTTTCATGATATCTCCGAGTGTGTGTCTGTCGTTCTGGCTTCTGACAAACTTTTGATATTCCATTTTCTGCAACTCAACCTGGGCTTGTTTGAAACTCAGCGATATCTTGTTTTCTTTTTGGTTCAGCTTAATTATTTTTGCCAGCCTTTTTTCGCCTAGAGTGAAAGACTCAGCCGGATCATCTATCTTTTTTTCATCAAGCTCCGAGAGAAAAACGACTCCTTCGATCCCAGGAGTGATTTCCACGAACAGACCGAAGCTCGCTATCCGCACTACCTTGACGTTCACCAAATCTCCTGTTTTCTGGCGGTTGAAGAAATCCTCCCAGATATCTCCCTCAAGCTGTTTGATTCCAAGAGAAAGTTTTTGTTTTTTTACATCGATGTTCAGAACAACGGCCTCGACTTCTTCTCCGATTTTCAGCTTATCCGAAGGATGTTTGATTTTTTCCCAGCTGATGTCGGATATATGAATCAAGCCTTCTATTCCTTTTTCGACTTCCATAAACGCTCCGAAATCCGTGATGCTGGTAATTGTCCCTTTTATCCTGGATCCCGGGCTGTATTTTTCTTTGAAGACCTCGAGGGGATGAGGATTGACTTGCTTGAGTCCTAAAGATATGCGTTTGGTCGAGGAGTTCAAGTCCAGAATAGACACCGTCACATCCTCGCCGACAGACAGAATCTTTTTAGGATGGACAAGTTTGCGCGACCAAGTCAAGTCTGAGATATGGACCAATCCTTCGACTCCCTCTTCAAGCTCGACAAATGCGCCGAAGTCCGTCAAACTCACAACCTTTCCTGCGATTTTCTGGCCTGTTTGATATTTTGAATCGATGTCCTGCCAGGGATCCGGGGAGAGCTGTTTATAGCCCAGGGATATCTTTTCTTCTTTCTCATCAAAGTCGAGGACAATGACCTCCACTTCCTGTCCCTGTTCTAAAAGCTCAGAGGGATGATTGATTTTTCCCCAGGACATATCGGATATGTGAAGCAGTCCTTCGATTCCACCCAAATCAATGAATGCGCCAAAGTTTGTTAGAGATTTTACTTTTCCTTTGAGATGTTTTCCCTTGCTCAGTTGGTCGAAAACACGTTTTTTTCTCTTCTCTCGTTCGTCTTGAAGGAGGAGTTTGCGCGATACAACGGCATTTTCCGATCTGCGGTCGAATTTTATAACCTTGAATTTGTATACGTTCCCGATGAGTTTTTCCGGGTTTTTAACAGGCCGGATATCTGCATGTGAATCGGGGAGAAAAGTGTCGATCCCCACGTTGACGCTATAGCCGTTTTTTAGTTTTTCCGTGATTTTGCCCACGATCCAGTTGTCCCGCATGAAGGCAGTCTCGAGGTTATCAAGAGCTTTTTCTGCAATGGCTTTCTTTCGCGAGAGAAGCAGGTAGCCCTCTTCCAAGTTGCTTCTGATCAGAATCGCTTCTATCTCATCATCGGGATTCAGCGTATTGAGATCCTTTGTGTCCCCGAATTCATCTAAAGGGATGATTCCTTCGGATTTAGAGCCCACATCCACCAGAACATGCGACGGCGTCACCTTGATCACTTTCCCTTTGAGCAGCTTTCCCGGACTGAGCTCCTTTGCGCTGAATTGATATTGCTCAAGCAGGTTTTCGTATTCTTCTGAAGATATCTTATCATCCTTTTTTAATTTTTTTATTACTTCTGACATGGGATCATCCTCTCTCTCTATTATTGCGTTCGAAGCAAGATTTGACTCCGTCCGGGTTGTTGAGGGATCTGACTTCCTGTTCTGCAATGTTCATCATTTGGTGAAGAGAATAATTCCACGTATGAGAAACGACGTAAATTCCTCTTCGTTTGTCCTCAAGTTGATAGCCCATGGGCATCGATCTTCCAGCTCCGTAACTTACTCTTTT
>JAFGNQ010000348.1 GCA_016926925.1 Candidatus Aminicenantota bacterium | reverse complement strand
CGGAGCTCCAACGATTTTGCTTTCTGCTGCCTTGCAACTTTGAGGGATCGATCGAACAGCTTTAGAATTTCATTCTCATCCCCATCCTTTTTCAGCAGCAGCTCCCCCTTGAGGCGGTAAAGCTCGGCCTCCATATAGCTTTCATCAAAACGACACTTAATGGCGATGGCTTCCTCTAAGGCGCTCAGTCCCTCCTCGATTCTTTCCGTTTGAAGGCAGACAGATGCCAATCTTGCCAGAAGTCTAGTAAAACAGGTCAGGATACCCGTTGTCCGTATCTTATCGAGACCTTGTTGCATTTGGTCGATTCCCTCTGAGACCTTTCCGGCAAGAGCCGACCGCTCTCCTTGATAAAAAACGGAGTGGGCCTGCCAATAGAAAAACCCCTTTTCATTGGAGACTTGGGTGAGCTCATCCAGACAGCGATCGATGCCTTGCTTATCTCTCATGAACCAATAGAGCTCACAGGCTCCGACAAGAGCAAAGGCCACTGTGTGTGGGTGCCCTAACTGATGGGCATGTTCTAAGGCTGTCTCAATCTGCCTCCGGGCTTGATCGGGATATCCGAGGAACCACAACGCCCAGGATCCTAATCCGCGGTTGATGACGCCCAGATCGAAACCGAAGAGGTAAGCGAGGAATCCATGTTTCCGGGGGTCGTACGTGGCGTTCATCCGGTTCGCGTGCTCGACTACCTTATCCAATTCTCCGACGTTGAGCCAGGACCATACTGTTACGTAGGAAGATATTGCTTTCTGGAGCGGATCTCCCGTTTGCTCGGCGATGGCGACAATCTGATCCTTCAGTTCCAGCGCTTTTCGATACTCGGCACGGCTAAAGGCATAATGTGTCGCAAACTGAACGAGTGCCGTGAAACGCAGAGGGGTCTCGCCTATCCGGTCGCACAATTCTCTCGCTCTGAAAATCGCCCTGGTTGCCTCCGCATCTCCGATCCCTCTAAGGGCTGCGACCGGAACGAAATAAGCGAGCTGAAGATTGAGTTCGCTCTGGTCGCGCTCAGGGTTCTCCGGGAGCTCCTCTAGAAGTTTCAAGGCGTTCTTGTAGTGAACCATGGCCTCGGCATTGGCCGACAAACGCACGGCACGGTCACCGGCCTTATGAAGATATTCGACAGCTTTTTCAACGAGTCCAGCCTCCATGAAATGTCGGGCAAGCTGAACCGAAGCTTCCTCTTTCTGCTCTCCAAAGAGACCTTCCAGGATTTCTCCCACCTCGGCGTGGAGATGCGACCTCTCGACAGCATCCAGACTGTTATAGAGGTATCTCTGGAAAAGGATATGACGGAAGAAATAAAGAGAGAGGTTCAGGCTCCTCAACTGCCGTATGCCTTTGGCTGAAACCAGGTGATGGCGTCTGTCCAAATCGGCACTGAGCAGCCGGATCAATTTCCTGGTTTCGATCTCTTGAAATCGGGCTATCACCTCAGCCGTAAATTCCTCTCCTTCGATGCTGGCTACCGTCAATATCTCCCGCAATTTTTCGTTCAACCTGCTTATACGCTCTTCGATGACCGCGTCCACGCGTGCGGGCAGAGTATTCCAGTCAAGAGAAGAGCTTTGAACCCACCGGTTTTTTTCGTCTTTGAAAAGCATCCCCCGATCCTGCATCTCTCGAAGCAATTCTACGGTGAAGAGCGGATGGCCGCCCGTGTGTCTGAAGAGAGTAGCCCGGAAGGAATCGTCCAAGCAGTTTGCCTCGGCATCGATATAAGCATCCACAAAAGTCCGCGCCTCTGATCTGCTAAGCTCCAGTTCGATGTCCCCGAAATCCCGTTTCAATTCATGAATCACTGTTTCAAGAGGATGACGCTCTTCGCCTCTTCCTAAGGTGACCTCATCCGAACGAAACAATCCGACAACCATGACGCGACTTCCGCCGAGGCGGCGGCCGAGATGAAAGAGCAAGCTGGCCGATCCGGCGTCCACCCACTGGAGGTCGTCGAGGACCAAAAGAATAGGGTTTTCACGAGTGAGGGAGAGCAGTGTTCGGGTATATTGCTCGAAGAGATCGCTCTGCTGGAGGCTCGAATCAGGAGGGAGCTCTGATTTGCGCTCCACAGCCTTCTTGAGACGGACCAACCAATCTGTGCCGGGCGAGACAAACAATCCAGACCGGGATACTAGCAGAGAGCCGGCCACAAAGGTATTGATCAGGTCATAGCCGCAGTCCAGAACGGCTTCAACCGCAGAAGGAGTGAGTTTCCAAAGGCGCTGAGCCATCTGGCTGCTCAGAATCCCCGCTTTCCATTTTGCTTCCACATCGCCCGTTAAGAGGCCGAGCACTTCCCGGAAAGGCAAATAGGGATCCCCGATCCCGCTGTGGGCGTTGCATTTTCCATCGGCAATAATCAAGTCCGGATAGCCCTCTTGGGCTTTTCTGCAGAATTCTTTCATAAGTGCCGTTTTTCCGCTTCCCGCCTCTCCGGTGACAAATACGACCTGGCCTTTTCCGGTCACGGCCTTTTCCAGGAATTCGAGTAATCTGGTCATTTCCACATCGCGTGCGACAAAAACCGGCTTATCGATCTCAGCTTGTTGTTCTTCCGTCATGAAACCGGGCATGTGAATCTTCGCGGAGATTTCAGATATTCCTACCCCTTTCTCGAGTGCGTTGAGATCCGATAGGAGTTCCTCCACCGAGGAGTATCTTTCTTCTCTATTTTTTGCCAGGCATTTGAGTATGACAGAGCTGAACTCCGTGGATGTTTCGGGATTGAAATCCTGCGGATCCGGAGGGATTTCATTTTTTTGCTTAAGGGCGACGCTGAAGGCGCTCTCGCCTTCAAAAAGCACTCTTCCCGTGATCATTTCAAAAAGGACTGCTCCCAACGAATAAATGTCAGAGCGCTGATCGACTTCCTCGCCATTCACTTGTTCCGGCGACATATACTCCGGCGTTCCTACGATCATTCCTTCTACGGTCAGGCCTCTGGAGTGAAGGGAGCGGGCGATGCCGAAATCCATGATTTTGGCCTGACCGTCGTTTTCGATCATGATGTTGCCGGGTTTGAGATCCCGGTGCACGATCCCCATCCTGTGGGCTTCCATCAATCCCGTACAGACCTGTTTGGCAATGCTCCTGACATCTTTTTCCGATAATGGACCTTTTTCCTGAATGTGTCTCTTCAAATCCTTTCCTGAAACGTACTCCATACTGATGTAGTGTATCCCCCCGGCTTCCATGAATTCGTACATGCGACAGACATGGCGATGGGATATTTTGCGGGCCAATTTCAACTCATGGCTGAATCGCTCGATCGTTTTGACGTCCGAAGCGACCTCAGGCTTAATGATCTTCAAGGCGATCTCTTCGTTGATCTTTTTGTCTTTGGCTCTATAGACTTTTCCCATTCCTCCGGCTCCCAGTTCTTCCAGGATCTCATATCTGTCGGCAAAGGCTATTCCGGCCTTCATCTCGGGAATGGGAATTTCGAGGGTTCGAGTGGGGGCAGCGACATCCTCTGTTTGGGTTAGCTGTGCCCCGCACTCTCCGCAAAATCTTTGTTTATCGGTGTTACGTGTTTTGCACTTTGAGCAGGTAATGGTCACTCTTATCCCCTAACTGTAGCAAAAAGGATATCAAGGAATTGAGAGTGAGTCAATCACCACTCGAGAAGTGTATCAACGCAATAAGAAAATGTTAGGATCTTAGCAAAGTGAAAATATCCGTTTTGTTCATTTTCTGCAGGGAGAACGATCCCTGCCTATTTGCATAAGGGAATGCGGCTGGCCGATTCTATCATCAACCTTCAAAATTTATTAAATGGAAAAAACCTGGATATTGCTTGTGAAATTCCAGATAATATCGGAAGCGAGTTTTTGCGCGCTTTTATATAAAGGAGGCTGATAGATGAAAGCACTCGTTCTCTACAGAAGCTACCACGGCAACACCAAACAGGTCGCAGATGTCATGGCTAAAGAACTTGCCGCACAAGATGTCAAATCCGTCATTCAAGATCTTCGCCGGAAGCTCCCCGACTTGAGCGGCTTCGATTTCATCCTGATCGGTTCTCCCACGCGAATGGCCAGAGTCAATCGCAAAGCGAAAAGCGTGTTGAAGCGGATACGGAAGAAAGGTTTTACAGAAAAGCCCGTAGCTGTATTCGATACCTATGGGCCTGTGCCGACAGACCCTGAGGAATTGGAAAAGGGCAAGAAATGGCTGTACCCTGGGGCAGCAGGCATTCTCCAGAAAGTGGCGAAAGATCAGGGTTTGAATGTCTACGCTGAAACTCTCCGCTGTGAAGTTCAAGGAATGAAAGGTCCTCTGGGGGAGAAAGAACTGGAAAAAGCGGCAGCTTTTGCTAAAGAGTTTGTATCCAAGATAAAAAAGGAGCCAGCTAAAAATCACTAAGAAGCTAAAGCCACTCCTCGATACCTGAGTTGTCCAGGCTACGAAGAGGTTCCTCAAAAGGCCCATGGTGAAACTGAAATCCCGAGTGAAATCTTGAGCGATGAACGCTTTTTCGCTGTATCCCGTGGTGCTGCTGAGGTAATCGCTAAGTTTATGGTTGATTCGAGAGGACGTTCTCGATTCGTTCCATCGCCCAGTCGATTTCTTCCTTGGTGATGACCAGGGGCGGCGAGATGCGGATCGAGTCTTTGTGGGTTTCTTTACACAGCAATCCTTTTTTCATAAGGGCTTTGCAGTAGTTCCGGGCGCCGCCGGCATCCGGATCGAGCTCGATCGCCAGCATCAGACCCTTACCCCGGATTTCCTTGATATGAGGCCCGGTGAGCGTCTCTTTCAATTGAGACAGGAAATATTCCCCCATAAGGGCCGCGTTTTCTATCATGTTTTCTTCGATGAGGACCTTGAGAGCGGTCCTGGCTATGGCGCAGGCTAAGGGGTTGCCTCCAAAAGTGCTGCCGTGCTCGCCGGGATGCAGCACGTCCATGACTTCCTTGGTGGAAAGCACCGCAGAAACAGGATAGAAACCTCCGGAAAGGGCCTTCCCGACAAGGCTGAGATCGGCCTCGATACCGTCATGCTCTTCAGCTAGCAGTTTGCCGGTCCGGCCGAGTCCGGTCTGGATTTCATCCAAAATCAAAACGACATGGTGTTTTTCACAGATAGCCTTGACATCTTTAAGATAACCCTGATAGGGGATGATGACGCCCGCCTCTCCCTGAATGGGCTCTACCATGAAGGCTACCGTATTGGGCGTGATAGCCGCCTCCAGAGCTTTGGCGTCGCCGAAAGGGATTATTTTGAAGCCTTGGGGATAGGGACCGAAATCCTCACGGGCTCCCGGATCCGTACTGAAACCGACGATGGTGATGGTTCGGCCGTGAAAGTTGTGCTCGCAGACAATGATTTCCGCCCGATCCTTAGGGATGCCCTTTACTTTGTAGCCCCATTTGCGAACCGCCTTGATAACCGATTCCACCGCCTCGGCTCCGCTGTTCATCGGCAGGACTTTATGCGAATGGGTCAGTTTGCACAGCTCTTTATAAAAAGGTCCCAGTTGGTCGTTGCGGAAGGCCCGAGAGGTCAGCGTAAGCTTCTCGGCTTGTTCCACCATGGTTTTCAATATTTTGCGATGGCAGTGACCTTGGTTTACCGCCGAATAGGCGGCCAGGCAGTCAAGATATTTTTTCCCATTCACATCCCATACCCATACCCCTTTTCCCTGCTCTAAAACGACATTCAGAGGCTTATAATTATGAGCTCCGAATTCCTCTTCCAGATTAATGAAATACTGCTGATCCATGAATTTTCCTTTTAATTGCTTCCTCTAGCAAAATAATCCTTGTTCGATTGACTCAAATTACTATTGTATGGTCAACTCCGGCTTCATTTCAATACGGATTTACTTTTTTTCATTCCTTCATTAGAATAGAGTCTTTAAAATCAAAAAGCACAGGGAGAGTTCGATGAATTCCGTTCTTCATGTCGATGGGTTGAAAAAATTTTACGGAAACCTTCAGGCTTTGGCGGGGATCGATTTCGATGTTCGGCCGGGGGAGATCTTCGCTCTCATCGGCCCCAACGGCGCCGGAAAAACCACGGCCTTGAGGATTGTCGCCACTCTGCTCACTCCGTCGGAAGGAAACATCAAGTTTCTTGACTTCGATCTGAGAAAAAATCCGGAAAAAGTTCGTGAGCGGATCAGCTATCTTCCGGAAGAAGCCGGGGCTTACAAGAACATGAAGGGTATGGATTACCTCAAATTCATGGCCAATTTCTATGCCCGTACTCAGGACGAAGAGCGGCAGTTCGTGGACCGGGCAAAGGGAATCACGGGCCTTGGAGACCGCCTCAAGGACAAGGTCGGGACCTACAGCAAGGGTATGACACGGAAAATCCTCCTGGCCAGGGCCCTTATGACAAAGCCCGTGCTCACCATTCTCGACGAGCCTACTTCCGGGCTCGACGTCCTGAACGCCCTCGATGTCCGGGAGATGATCCGGCAGTATGTCAAAGAGGGGACATCGGTCCTCCTCTCCTCACACAACATGCTGGAGATCGAATTCCTCTCCGACCGTGTGGCCCTTATCGACAAGGGCCGGATTCTCGATACCGGCTCTCCCGAGGAGCTAAAGACGAAATTCCGAGCGACAAACCTCGAAGAGGTTTTCAGGAGTGCGGTCCGATGAAAAAATTCATGAATCTTCTGATGAAAGAAATCAGGGAACTGATCACTGTTCAGATAATTGTCTCTCTTCTTTTCATGCTCGTTCTCTTTTATTTCATAGGACAGATGAGCAAGAAAGAAGTGGAGCGGGCCACAGCGGTCCAGGAAATCTCCGCGCTGGACCTCGATGGGTCTGCCACATCCCAGGGGATTTTAACGGGGCTTTCCTCGGCCCGGTTCAAGGTAGAAAAGCTTGGAGGCATTGACAAAGAGCAGGCCATCGAAAAAACGAAAGAAAGCAAATCGAACCTTCTTCTTGTTATCCCGCCCGGCTTCGGCGAGTCTCTAGAGAAATTCAAAGCCAAAGATGTCGAGACCTATACCTTCATGCGAAGTTTTTCCCTCATCGGAAGCAGGACGTCGGCGATCCTGAACGGTGTCATCTCAGCCCTCAATGACGTGATCTCCAACAATTATATTAAGGAGAAGCTCCCGGGATCCGATCCGGAAAATATCAAGAATCCGATCCGGAGCCGCGACTTCGTCATCGTCAAAGATAAGATGGCCGAAGGATCTGCGGCCCAGGTCGCCGGAATGATCTCGTCTCAGTCCGTCCTCGTCCCCGTCGTCCTGATGATGATCATCATTTACTCGTCTCAAATGGTCATTTCAGCCGTGGCTATGGAAAAACAGAATAAAACCCTGGAAACGCTGCTGACCGTGCCCATAAGCCGGACATCGATCATCACGGCCAAGATGTTAGCCGCCGGCCTCATCGGTCTGATTTCTGCCGCAATCTATATGGTTGGTTTCAAGAGTTTCATGGGAGGTTTGAGCTCGGACATCCAGAGTTCAACGCAAATTGTCGATGTGATGAAAAAGTTGGGGCTGACCTACTCGACCATGGGCTATATCATTCTCGGCGTTTCTCTTTTTATCACCATTCTCTGCGCCCTTGCCCTGGCCATGATCCTGGGAGTTCTAGCCGAGGATTTTCGCAGCGCCCAGAGCATGATCATGCCTCTGATCTTCCTGGTCATGATACCTTATTTCATCTCGATTTTTGCCGATATCAACACGCTTTCACTTCCCATAAGAATTTTCATCCTGGCCATTCCCTTCTCGCATCCTTTTCTGACCACGCAGAACCTCTATCTTCAAAATTACGGCATGATTCTGTGGGGGATTCTCTATGTGTTTGTCGTCTTTGTTATCCTGGTCGTTTTCGCGGCCCGGATTTTCTCCAGCGACAAAATCCTGACCATGAAACTGAGACTGAAGCGAAAAAAGACTCAGGCACCGGCTTAGGCCAGAAGATCATTTCGGTAGGCATACCGCGCATCCCCTTTTACGTCAGAATCCGTATAGCCCAAGTCCGGAGAACCGCTTCATCTGAAATACGTATTAAGGAGTGATACAACATCGATATGGAGAATCGGATATGAAACGAGTCTTTGTAGTGCTCTGCCTATTTGTCTTTCTCGCTGCATTTGCCGCTGAGGATTTTGCCGCCAAATGGAATAGTCCTCAAAGTCAAGAGGAACAATCCTTGAAGACCATTGCCGTAATCGGATCTTCTGTAGCTGCGGGGTGGGTGACGAATTTTGAATCCAGGCACGACATGAAAAACGGGTGGGCTTACCGTTTGGGACGGCACCTCCTTCCCGGAGGTTATAAGGTCGTCAACATCTCCACGCCCGGCGATAACACGGACGCCGTGCTCAAGCGAATAGACAAAGACCTGATCCCTTTGTCTGCAGAATTCGCCGTCATAGGACTTTCCCTGGAAAACGAAGGTATTCGCGGCATATTGGGCACGGAACCCGAAGCGGTATTTGAAAAGTATAAAGATAACATGCTGAAAATCATAGAGAAGTGCAGGACGAACAACATCAGGCCTGTCGTCGGCCTGTGCTATCCCTGCGACCGGTTTCAGGATAAAGACTATGATTACATCAAACGTATGAACCTCCTCCTCAACTCCCTGGATGTGCCCTCCATCAATTTTCTCGGGGCGCTGGATGACGGGTCGGGGCATTTCCCTAAAGGATTCACCTATGATGAAGATCATCCTGATAACAGAGGACATGAGGAAATGTATTATGCTGTGGGCCCCAGTCTCTTTGCCGCTTTGGAGAAAGGGAAGGCAATTCCTCAAATGTTTGCTTCCGAAGACTTTGTAACCATCGAAAGGACGGCACATTCGTCGCCCTTGAGTTTTATTCCGGAAGATGTCATCCATTCTTTCGCCGAAGGATTCAAATTCCGTTTGTCGTCCGAAGGAGCCACTGCCTGTATTTTATCGGGAGACCACTTTTCCGTCGTTGAAGTCACTGCGGATGGGAGATTGAAATATGGTTCATCGAAAGGCGGGGACCTTTTTTCGAAAACAAAAGTGACGGATACCGAATGGCACAGCCTTGTGGTTTCTCACCGGTATCTTCAAGGAGATACTCTATTCTTCCTGGATGGCCGGTTCATTGGTAAGGTGATGGAACAATTGGAGCCCCGCCGGTTTATTTTAGGGGGAGCCGGAGAGGGGGCTGAAATGAAATCACCGAAGAAGGCGGATTATAAAGACTGGTTCATTTACCGTGCTGCACTCAATCCGGACGAAGTTTCAGCCCTTTATGAAGGAAAAACTCTTCAGGCAAGTCTGGAAGTCTACGCGCCGCTGAATGCTGTGGAATTCAAAAAGGGCGAAACCGTAAAAAACCTGGCTCAGAGCCTCGCTCGAATTATTGCTTATCCTACCTTTGGTGAGAACGAGTTGGCGTTGATCGAAGAGAAAATTCAAGCGGCAGGACAGGCAAGAAAAAACGAGCTCGTCGTTATCGAAAAGCAGTCTGTCGCTGTCGATCCGAAAATTTATGACGCATACATCGGAGAATACGAAATCGCACCGGGAGACGCCATCAGGATCTCGAAGGAAGACGATCGGCTTTTCTTCGTCGACAGGGGGCAAAAGATGGAACTGCTCCCAGAATCCGAGACGATATACTTCATCAAATACCCTCTCATGGATATAGGCGTAACCTTTGTCAAAGATGACAGGAACGCCATCGTTCAACTGGTTTTTAAGGTCGGCGAGAGAGAAGTCAACGCTAAAAAAATAAAATAATCGAATCGCTTCGCTCCAGTCGGATTTTTCACGCCCTTCCCTCGCTGTCCTTCTCGGCCCTGCGAAACTCCGCATGTTTACCCGATTCACCATCCATTTATAACTCAGCTACTTTTCACATTACCATTGGAATTGTACCGTGTTCACAAAGTCCTCGGGTCCGACTCCGTCGGATTCCCTCGAATGACTACTCGGGAAGGCTGGGTTAGGTTGGGTCGGAATCCTCCAATGTCGCTCAAAACATCCCTGGACATTTTCATTCATACCCCACACAAAACAGAAGAGAGTCAGATTTTTTTATTCAGGTTTGATTGACAAGAGTTTTGTGAATTGGATATAAAATAGCTCTGGAATCGAGATCCTTCGTGGAGTGGGGATAAGGCGATGAAAATTTTCAGTGATTTATTCTCAAAGAGAAGCGTTATGCGAAAAATATCGATTTACGGATATCTTGTTTTCCTCGTTTTGTGTCTGGCTGTTTTCAACTATGGATCAGGTCAATCGCCAGAGACGTTTCTTTTAAAGGGAAAAAATTTGATCTCTCTATCGATTGAGAGCTATAAGTTAAAAGACGGCTGGGCGCCGGTGGTATTGTCTTTGGGAGAGATTGACTTCTTGTTTTGGATGGATGTGAATGGGCAGGTCAAGGAACGAAAACGCATGGATTCCCCATCTTTGTTTGCACTAGATGCCGGTGTTCAAGAGATGATCATCGGCGGGGTGACAATACCGATGGAGATCAGAAGCGAAAGTACGGCCAGGATGCGTTTGAGACCTCTGGAAGAGAATGTTCCTGTGGCCATGTCGATAGACCCGAAGAGAAATCGATTGTCTTTTGCTGTAGGGGAAGGGATGATTGTGCTGGACCATTTGAGCGTCGCGTTTGTGGGAAATGAAAAGAGAGTGCAGGAGCTGCGACTTGGGGGTCCGGGGGCCCGGATGGGGAAACGCATATTGTATTCTGAAGACACAGGAAAGCTTTACGCGGCAAGGCATATGAACGAGCCGTTGGATTTGTCTGAAGCTCGAGTGTGGGCGGAAAAGGTAAAATGAGCGGAGAAACGATTCCCGGAGAATTGCACTGTCTTGACTTTGAAGCTGGCTCCCCTGTATTTTAAGGGGTAATTTTAAAGATCGTCACAGAAGCGAATTATGATCGAAGTCCGGTTCCACGGAAGAGGAGGGCAGGGTTCGGTTACGGCGGCCCGGATTTTGGCCAATGCCTTCGTACGGGAGGGGAAATACGGCAGCAGCTTTCCCATGTTCGGTTTCGAAAGGAGGGGTGCCCCCGTGACCGCTTTTCTGCGGTTCGATGACCATCCCATCAAGCTCAAGACCCAAATCTACAATCCGGACTGCCTTGTCGTTCTGGACGCGTCCCTAAGGAATTCCGAGTTCGTTTATGAGGGACTGAAACCAAACAGCGTCCTGATTGTCAACGGAGTAAAGAATCTCACGGAAAAGCCGCACAAAAATATCCGGCTTCTCGGGATGGTTGATGCAGAAACCATCGCCCTGGAGGAAATCGGAGTAGCCGCCCCCAACACTTGCATGGTCGGCGCTTTTGCCGCAGCCACAGGCTGGATCTCTTTGGAATCCGTCCTTATTTCCCTGGAAGATTACTTCAGTGATGATCTTTTGAGACGAAACGTGCGCAGCGCCGAGAGAGGCTTTCGCGAGGTGAGGCTGACCCCATGGCCAAAATAAAGATTCACACGAAGCATGAAGGCGGTTGGTCCGATGCCCGTCTCCCGCTTCTCTGTCTGAATACGGGCGAATGGCGGACACAGAGACCGGTCGTGAATAAAGAGAAATGTACCTACTGCGGCTTGTGTGCGCTTTACTGCACGGTTCAATGCATGAGGGATAGGAGAGATCATTTCCAGCCTGATTTAGAATTTTGTAAGGGATGTGGGATTTGTGCCTGGGAATGTCCTCAGAAAGCGATTGTCATGTTTCCCGAAGCAGGGTTTCGAGATGAAAAGAGCGAATAAAAGCAAAGCCAGGACCTTAACCGGCAATGCGGCCGCTGCCTATGGAGCCATGCTCTGCTGTCCGGATGTAGTGGCCCTGTATCCCATTACGCCCCAATCCGAAGTGATCGAACAGCTGGCGCGATTTCATGCAGATGGATTTCTGGATGCGGAGATGGTCGAAGTCGAAGGAGAAAACTCCGCTATAAACGTCGTCACTGCCGCAGCCATGGCCGGAGGCCGTGTATTTACGGCCACTTCCT
>JAFGNQ010000347.1 GCA_016926925.1 Candidatus Aminicenantota bacterium | reverse complement strand
ACTATCTCCAACGATGGGGTGTGGCAAAGTTGGACCATGAATACTCATTTCGCCGGGGCAGCAGAAAAACGAATTTCTTATCCTATCGGTGCCGATGTTCGACTGTTTCACGGATACGCCGGATTTCACGCCCTTCGAGGCCGTCCCCAACGTGATCCCGCTCGATACGATGAATCCTCCAAAGGACAAGATCGCCGACAAGCTGCTTCGCCGCCAAGCCGTCCAGTCGGCGGGCCTCAACTTCGAGAGAATCGATGCCTGCCCCGAGGACACGCTCAACCGCATCCTTTGGCACGCGGTCAAGGGCTCGGCCGCTCCCTATCCGGCCTGGGCGGTGACGCTCGTCGCGGACGACGACGATTGATGTCCGGCATGGAACGCGGTTGGCTAGATGGTAACCGTAAGCACATCGTAGGCCGAGCATTTTTCATGATTTTTTCTTTGAGCGGGAGGAGATGTCCGGGTGATTTCCGGCAGTTTTATGGGTGTGTGCGGCTTTTTGGCCCGCTTGGAGCGACTTGCGATTGCGCGGGGTTGTATTATCAGCGAATTCGTTGTTAAATATAGGCAAGATGAGTCCGACAGTATTTAGAGAGAAAGGCTATCGGTTTTATTTTCTCTCAAATGAGGAGACGCGCATTCATATCCATGTCACGTGCGCCGACGGTGAAGCGAAATTTTGGCTCGAACCGCTGATTTCGCTCTCTCTTTATCACGGACTCAACAGGACGCAATTGACCGAGATTCAAAGGATTATCGAGGAGCACAAGAATGAAATCCAGGAATCCTGGCAAAGTCATTTCCATAAGCGTTGAGAACATCACTCCCTTCGGCATCTGGATTTTCGTCAAAGAAAAGGAATATTTCTTGAGTTTCGAGGATTTCCCGTATTTCAAGGGCCAGACATTGAATTCGATACAGAATGTCCAATTGCTCCACGGCTATCACCTCTATTGGCCGGACCTGGATGTCGACTTGGAAATTGATAATCTCGAAAATCCGGAGAAATACCCGCTCAAGTCAGCGTTTCCCAAGAAATCTCCCAAGCACTCCCACTCCGGAGCTTCCGATAGATCTTGAAGGATAAGAGTTTCCTTTTAGGCTGCGCCGGCCGAGTAAACCTCACTCTCTCTGAGTGGACAGGTCCCCTATTTTGAGAAACCGACCGTGTGGCAGAAGAATCCTCCATACACGGCAAGGACCTGAAAACCGATGCGTCGCGCCGCCTTCATCATCTCTTCTTTAGGAAGGCGGCGCGGATCGCCCAGCTTGAACTCCGTGATGGAGAGCATTGCCTGAGCTTTTTAAAACGCGTTGGACCGCAGAGTGGAGAGAACTGTAAACGAAAGGCAAGGAGAAGCCCTTAAAGAGCAAGGGCTAGCCTGGCGATTTCGAGGGCGACCTGGCCGCAGCGGGGCTCGCCGGCGCTCCGGTTGCTGAGGAGGATGACGCAGAGGTCCTCGCCGGGAGCGAAATCCGCATCCCGGTCCTTGAAGGAATCGACGAGTTCCTTGACGGTGTATTCGCCGCGGGCCCAGCGCATGCTGTCGGGCCTGTCCAGATAGTCGTGGATGCCGGAGGTATGGCCGAGGAGATGCCGGATGGCGGGAACGCCCTTTTTCCAGGGATAGTCGGCTATATACTTGGAGGCGGGGTCATCCAAGCCGATCTGCCCCTTTTCGGCCAGGATGAGGACGGCCGCGGCGGTGAAGACCTTGGAGACGGAGGCGAGATGGAAGACAGTCTGAGGCGATGCGGCGATTCTATGCTCGAGATTCGCCAGCCCGTATCCCTTTCGGAGAACGATGGTTCCTTTATGGGCCACGAGAACCGCCGCTCCCGGAGCGTCGGCCGCGTACCGGCCGGCAAGAAGGCGGTCGATCCGGCCCGTGGCATCCTCCGCCTTGGTGAGGCTGAGGATCGCGCCCGGCAAAAAGGCGATGGCCAACAGGCATGCCGCCAAGACTGCCATCAAAACTGGCTTGCCGATCATTATTGATCGAGGTTCATTCGCTTGAGCAGGGCCTTGAATCGAGGATCTGAGCGGAGGATGTCCAGTTCGGGCAAAACATTTATGAAGGGCATTACAGGATCACGCTCTTCCATCGCTTTTTCAATAGATTTGAACGATTTATCGATGGTTCCAAGGGCATAATGCAGTAGTGTCAAAGTTGTTGATCGGACATATTCCTCCTTCGAGCGCTCTTCCAGGGCCTGAAGGATTTTTTCTGCTTCATCCTTTTGACCCAACATGGCATAAGCATATCCCAGATTTCCGAATGCCCAGGATAGGCCGCCAGTGAGCTCGATTGCTTTTTGAAATTCCGGTATGGCTTCCTTATACATTTCCTTATTGTTGTACATCAAGCCCATATAGTAATAGGCCACACCAAAGTTCGGGTCCATTTCAATGGTTTTCTTGAGCTGTTCTTGAGCTTCATCATACCTGCGTGCGTGGCGTAACCAGGCACCCAAATCAGCGTTCAAATTGAGAGATAAAGGATCGATTTCCAGGGCTTTTTTTTGGGCAAGGACGGCTTCCTCAAGGCGATTCATACACACCAGAAAGGAACCATATCCCCAATGGGCATATTCGTATCCTGGATTAAGAGAAAGAGCCTTTTTGAATCCTTTTTCAGCCGCCGCCCAATCCCAGTCGTATAAAAGAGATACAAAGGCCAAGGTCGCATAGGCTTGAGGAAGTGAATTGTCTATTTCCAGGGCTCTTTGGGCTGCCGCTCTGGCTTTCGGGAAGGCGTCGTGCGGCCGGGTAAAGCCAAACCAACCCAGGCTGATGAAGTTGCTGGCGATAGAGGCATGAGCCAGAGCGTACGTGGGATCGATCTCGAGCGCCTTATGGGCGGATTCCATCCCCTTTTTCAGCCCTTCTTTTGTCCTTTTGGCCCAAAAATACCGACTTTTCAGCAGCAGGTTGTAAGCCTCCAAGTTATCCGTATAGCGCTTGACGACCTGTTCCTTCTCTTTACCCAGCAGCTCGATCTTCAGCTTATCCACGATCTCCAGGGTCACTTCGTCCTGGATGTCAAAAACATCTTTCATGGCGCGGTCGAACCGCTCGGACCAGAGATGGTAACCGTCGGCGACGTTGATGAGTTGGGCCGTGATCCTCAGCCTGTCCCCGGCTTTTCTCACGCTTCCTTCCAGAACGGCATCCACTTTCAGCTTTTCTCCAACCTCTCGGATGTCGACCTCTTTTCCTTTGAAGGCAAAGGCTGAAGTTCGGGCTACGACCCGGAGCTCCCGGATGTGGCTCAGAGCGTTGATGATCTCTTCAGTCAGGCCGTCGCAGAAGTACTCCTGCTCCTTATCCGGACTGAGGTTAGAGAAGGGGAGGACGGCGATGGATTTTTTCCATTCCCTCTCCAATATCTTTTCTGTGTCGGGGACCGTTGAGGCGGTTATGCCGGTGGCCGAAGTGACGGACTCAATCGCTGCAAGCGCGGACAGGATTTCATCGACCCTTTGGTATCTTCTCTCTTTCTCTTTTTCCAGGCATTTCAGGATCAGACGGCTCAGCTCTTCGGGGATCTGCGGGTTGAACTCCCGCGGGTTTTTGGGGGTCTCTGTTTTATGCTTCACCGCGATGCTTAAGGCCGTATCGCCCTCAAAGGGGACTCGCCCCGTCAGCATCTCATAAAGAATCACGCCCAGGGAGTAGATATCCGAGCGCTGGTCGGCCTCTTTGCCTTCGACCTGTTCGGGACTCATGTATTCGGGCGTCCCGATCATAACGCCGGCCCCGGTGATGCCTTTCCCCTTGAGCGACCGGGCGATGCCGAAATCCATGATCCGGGCATTTCCCTCTTTATCGATCATGATGTTTCCGGGCTTGAGGTCCCGGTGGACCACTCCCAGCCGGTGAGCCTCGGCCAATCCTTCACATACCTGCTTGGCTATGGCCATGGCTGTCCCTACCGTCAGTTGCCGCGACCTTCGGATGAAGCTCTTGAGGTCTTCCCCGGTGACATACTCCATGGTGATGAAATGAGTCCCCTCATCCTGCATGAGCTCGAACATCCGGCCGACATTCCGGTGGCCGATCCTGCGGGCCAGCTTCAGCTCATTGCTGAACCTTTCAATGGTCTCCTGATCTGAAGCGACCTCAGGCTTGATGAGCTTCAGGGCCACCTCTTCTTTGAGCTTCTTGTCCAGGACTCTATAGACTTTGCCCATCCCGCCTTTGCCGAGCTCTTCAATGATCTGGTAGCGGCCGGCAAAGGTGGAGCCGGTGGTGAGGTCCTGGACGGGCGCCTGAAGAGTCTGGGTGAACTTTGGCAGGATATCCTTCGCGGAGGGAATGAGCTGAGTCCCGCATTCCCCGCAGAACTTCACGGTGTCCGGATTCTCAGAATGGCATTTCGGGCACTTGACCGCCACTAATCGTCCCTTTTATCAGAAGCGGCTCAAGGGTATCAGGGAATGGGGTGGATAGTCAACTGAAAACAGAGCCCGCCTGAGTCAGTGAACCGGCTTAAGCTCGATTGGCGTCGACACCCTCTCCTGATGCCAATCGTTATCCGGATGGTTTCTCCTGGAATTGCCCCGAAACAAATTTGTGAAGAATGCTCGAGATCAACGTCTGATAGGGAAGGCCTTCCTTCACAGCCCTTCTCTGGAGTTTGACCAGGTCTTTTTCCGAAATCCGGATATTGATTCTCTTGTCTTTCCGAAAAGCAGAGCGGGCATATTTCTGGTAGCGATCGGATTCCTTTTCAAGGTCTGGAATCGTCCTCCATTCGCCGCGTTCGACGGAATCAAGAATTTCTTTTTCGTCTTTATTTGTTTTCATGTCGCTTTCCTCCCAGATATTTTTTTGTCATCTTCCGACTGGGAATGACCGTCTTTAGGAAAATTGTCTTTTCATCTTCGATGAACGGGACGACATAGGCATAATTATCCACGTTCACGATGAAAATCCTTTGGCCCGGATAGCGGTGTTGATCCGGATGTTCGAGGATGTCCATCAAGCCGTCCCGGGAGATACTGAAGACGATGTCTTCGAAAGTGATTTTTCTTCGGGCTTTGAGCTCTTCGTTTTTTCTTAAGCTCCAATCGTACAGCTTCATGGCACAAATATAGCCTATTGTGTGCTTATTGTCAACAGCGTGACACGTGCTAACCTGAGAGCTTTTTTAACTTTTTCTTTTTACTTGCCTAAACCGAGCCCAGGCCCACTTTCTTCAGCAGAGCCTTGAACCTCGGGTGCGAACGAATCGGATCATAAAAAGGGTCCACCTTGATAAAAATGAGGCGATAAGCCCGTTCATCATAGGCCCTTTCCATCCATTCCCAGCCTTCTTCATTTTTGCCAAGCTGAAAATAGATTCTCGCAATTCCGATCTCAGAATGTAAAGTATTCAATCGACCTTTGTGATTATCGTGTTCACGGCCCCCTAGGGGCAGAAAGGAGGAGTCGAGATGACTGTCATGAAAAGACCGGCCGGCCTCATTTTAATGGCGCTCTTTGTTTCGTTTCTGCTCGCACAGGTCGCAGCCGGCGGCGCGCAGGAAGCGGACAGGGCTTACGTCAACGGGAAGATCTACACGGTCGATGCAAATTTTAGCACCGCCTCGGCCCTGGCCGTGAAAGACGGCCGGTTCATCTACGTGGGCGATGACGCCGGGGTCAAAGCCCATATCGGTCCTCTGACCTT
>JAFGNQ010000346.1 GCA_016926925.1 Candidatus Aminicenantota bacterium | reverse complement strand
GTCTGGACATCCGGGTAGGCTTCCCGGATTCCCCCTCTGTGTATCAAATGGGTGATTTCCTCGACAGAGGCATCTCGCCGCAGATTTCTCGGCCCCCCGAGCCGTAAATAATCGGGAATAATCTCTTCATCTTCGAGATCCTGGGTCCTCAATCCCAGGCTTCGTCTGTGCATGTAAAAGCCAATGGCAGTGTTGCGTTCCTCGAAGGTTTTGAAAATGGTCAGGACCAGGTTCTTTTGCTTAAGATACTCCGAGATTCTTCCCGACCCTTTCCTGTCCTTTGACAACAGGGCCTTGGCAACCCTGGCCGCATAATCGATCTTTTTCGGATCTACCGTTTCGGTCCCGAAAAAACGTATAGATCCTGTTTCGATACGCTGAGCAAATATAGAAAGCGCATTTTCTCTTTTGGGCTTCTCCTCAAGTGCTATGATAATGAGGACCTGTTCCATAAATCCGTCTTCGTTGGTCGCGCGGACTTCGGCGTAATATTGAGCTGGATATTTCGAGGGGTGCATCGTGAGCCGAAGCTCAGCCGTATCCGGATCGATGGCGACGATTTTTGTCGCATCGAGCTGGCCTTCTTTGAGGTAATGCCTCGGGTCGCCTCCTGGTACCGGTGGGACCAAACTCCAGGTTATCTTTTTGGAATTGGGAAACACCAGTTCGATCTTTCCGATGACATCTCCGATTTTCGTATCTTTAGTTACCAAAAAGCGGTCGAATTCGTCAGTAAGAATGGGTTTTTGCGCAAAGCTCATGCCAAGCCAAAGACAAAAAACCAATATTGAAGAAGCAAATCGTACCCATTTGGAAACCGTGTTCTTTTTTCGCATTTATTAATACCTCCGATTGCGGAAATTGCCTCCAAACGCGGAGGCGAGTTACTTATTTCTTTCAAATTCGATACGCGAAAGTCAAAAATCTTGGGAGAAAATGGCACATTTAAAGCTTGATTTTCCTATCGCTGAACTGGAGGAGTTCGATGTCGATAAGCGTATCCTTACCGTTCCGGTTCACACGATTGTCCTTGACAATCGTATAAGCAGCAAATTTAGTAATCGTATAATCCTCATATGATCCAGAGAATACTGCCATATCATCGCCCTCATGCACGAGGTGCCAGATCTCTTCATAGGCTGCGTCGCGGGTGATGTGGTTCATGTAATCATCCGATCCTTCGGCAGTGATCTCATTAGCCCACATGCTCTGCATCTCAAGATCGGCCGAGTCCCGTAGCGGACCGCGCATGGCTTTGCGGCTCTCCTCGGAATTCTCGAACAAAATCATGGCCGCCTTCCTGTCGGCCATGGCATTGGCGACCGCGGTTTTATCGCTTCCGTATTCAGGACCGGGGAAATCGGTCAACATGTGTTCCAGAATATTCCTGACTTTCAAAATTTTTTCGTCTGTCCAACCGGCTTGAGCGAGTATGTGGATAGGCATTCCGTTAGGAGCTAGGACTTTTGTGTGTTTAACGAATACATCGGTAAACACAGCGGGCACACTGGCTGGCAGAGAGACGATGCCGTTCTCAGAATCCCTGATATCGATCATGGGAAGGGTGAGGGCTTCATCATTTCCTGAATTGGCTGCAGCACATAAAATGAGAAAAATTGTTCCGAGCAGCAGTATCCTTAGGGATTTCGCCCTCATGGAAACCTCCATAAACCGGATTCATAAAAAGGAGACCAGTTCCGGATATTGTCGATCACTAAGAATTCTTCAATCCTCTTATGTATATTATAAATTGATCTAAAATCACAATAATAAATTGCAATTTGATGCCAATTCGGATTGACATGTTTGAATTTATCACGATAAATAAGCTTGTAATTGATTTCATCATAAAGGCAATTCGGATAGATTTTTACCATATATTCGTTGTGATAATGATGAATCTGAAGTCCGACTTGATGTCGCATCCAAGATTATCCTCCGGGCTGTAGAGGCCGGTATCAATTTCATCGATACAGAGAATTTATATGCTGGCGGCATGAGTGAAAGGATTATAGGCAGGACACTGAAAGACAATATGATTCGCCACCGGATCCTCATTTCAATAAAAGTTAACCATGCACCGCGCAAGCGGGGCGTCTCTCTTGATGAGTTTGTTCCTGAGGTTCCCCCCAATGTACAAGGAAACTCCCGCTTGAATATAGTCCGTGCTTGTGAATTGTCTCTGAAGAGTCTCCAGACCGATTGAACAGATCTGTTGCAGATCCACCGGTACTTTCCGGAATACGATATCGAGGAGACATAGGGCGCACTGATTGATCTCGTTCGCCAGGGGAAAGTGAAAAAATGACAAGAGATTTTGAGCGAAGGAAGCGAATTTCCGGCCTTCGGTTATCAATTACGACGACAGTGAAAAGTTGTTGAAAGCGAGCCGAAAATAAATACGGGCTTTTACTTCTCCAGCAGGAGCTTGATCTCGTCGTCGAGACCTGTCATCTCCCAACGGATCAAAGACATGGGGATCATTCCTGCAGCCAGAAATTCTTCCATGAATTTGCCGAGATCAAATCGATCACCCAGCTGTTCGGCCCGGTCCGTCAAGAGCTTAATGAACTGGACTTTACCCATGACCATGCCCATGTGCCAACCCACAAAGCGAAGGGTCGTCTGCATTTCGTAGCGGACATGGGGACCGTTATCGAGAAGCCATCCGTTCGGCGCACAATCGACACAGTACTGCATAGCGTCTTCGAGACCGAACTCTCCGCTGTGAAGCTTTAGATCAGCCATGGCGCGGCAGCGCCGGAATGCTGCTTGGAGGTAGACGATCTCTCTGCCTCTTTGCGGCCTTGAGTCCAAATAACCGGCATACATGAGCAGCTCTTCCAGAGCGAAGGCAAATCCTTCCGAGCGGATCCAATCGATCTCATAGAGACGCCGGGCACCCCTAATCGGCCGCTCATCGCGGTTATGCCGCAGATGGTCGAAGTAATGTCCGATAAACTCGTGTGTCATTTCCGGGAGCGGTTCTCTGTCTCCTGTTTGTTCGAAAAAATCCCGTTCCCTCGGCCACGGTTCTTCTCGCGGTATTCCCCCGGGCTCCAGGTATCCCAGAGAGTCCAGGTAATCGGGTATCTCCACGATTTTATTGTCATTCAGAAATTTCATGACGTACTCGAGCGCTTCCCTTTTGCGTCGCTGATGTTCTTCTTTCGTGTCTACGGGGAGGAGGGGAGGGAGGGCTCGGTTTTTGTGTTCTTCCAGCTTCAAGAATGTTCTGACACGGTTGTCCTCTAATTTCACGTCATTGCGACAGTCCTCCCACGTGTAAGGAAAAAGATGAACGTTTTTGAGCCACCACGTGTAATTTTCTTTTCCGACACCGGAAGGCGCGGTCATCCGGCCTTTGTTTTCCTCGAGCCATTGCCCGTAGGCGACAGCAGCCGCTTGAGCTCTCTCGGCCACCTCGACCATATCGGGATGATATTCCCTCAACCATTCAGAGAGCGCTCCATATTCATCGCTCTCTTCCCGGGCTCCCCAAATGGCGATGGTGGTGAGGTCCCGTGCCCCTTCAGTGAGATTAACTTTCGCTTGTTCGAAAATTGAGGGGAGAGAGCGGAGCTGAATCGCGAATTCCTCCAGCCTTTCCGGGGACATCGGAAGATGGTGTGGTATTCTGAGAGCACCGTAGACAACAGGGCCGGCACCGGCTTGGGATTGCAGATAAAAACATGGATCACGGGACCACGGCCTGAGCACACGGTGATAGAATTCGAGGCCGTTCATTTCCGCGCGAACGATGTGGAAATCGACCTGCTGTGGAATAGGCCATTCAGCGATGTCGAATGCAGCTAGACGGTTCTGGAACTGCACGAGACCTTGCCGTTGTTTCTCCATAGCAGCAGCAGAATAGTCAGGAACCCCGGCTGTCATCCGGGGCTTCTGAAACTCCCTGAACTCATTAAATAAGTTTAGCAGTTCCTCGTAACCCTGGCCGACAATGGTCTCTTCTGTGTTTTCTTTAGAAGGCCGGCACCCGATCGTGAAGAAAGCAAGAGTCAAGATAGAAAAAATCGCAATAAGATTTTGTTTCATACGAATCACCTCAAAATATATTTAGGATTAACGTCTCTATCTGTCGATCCTGATGGTTTTTATATGTCAGGAATCTCGATCGTCCATTCAACGAAACCTCCTTTTTGTATTATTTATATATTTAACTAATAATGACAATAAAAGCAAATATAATCAGAATAGAAATGATATTCTTTATGATTTATAACCAATAATAGATATAACCTGAACAAATGCTGATTACGATTGATGACAGTTTTGCCTGGATCTGGAGAAAACAGCTGGCAATTCACAGGCGGGCGGACAGGATCCAATTTTTTTTACGCGAGCTTGGATGAGATGTGCCTG
>JAFGNQ010000053.1 GCA_016926925.1 Candidatus Aminicenantota bacterium | reverse complement strand
AGAGCAGGAGAATTAAAGAAGAAACCGATGCACCCAGCACTTTCCGTATGCCCACTTCCTTGGTTTTCTGTTCGGCCGTGTAAGCGGCCAGCCCGAACAAACCCAGACAGGATATAAAAATGGAAAAAGCTCCAAAAACCTTGAACAGAAAACCAAGCTGCCTTTCAGAACGGTATTGCAATTCGTACAGGTCGTCAAGGAACAAGTATTGGAATGGATAGCCTGGAGAAAAGCGTTCAAAGATCGTTCTTATGTGGCCAATCGTCTCTTGTTGAGCACTGGGATCGATCCTGACGAAAACATACATATGGAATGGTCGGTGGATGCGAAAAAGAAAAGGCCGGATTGTGTTGTGCATGGATTCATCATGAAAATCATTGACGATGCCGATGACACGAACATAATGTTCGGACTCCGGAAACTCGGGATGGTTGAAATAGATCTGCTTGCCCAATGACGATTCTTTACCCATCATTTTGCTCAAAGACTCATTGATGATGCAGGCCTCTGTGGCATCTGAGGAAATCGCTTGGGAAAACGGCCTCCCTTCGATAATATCCATCTTGAAGGTTTTGAAAAAATCATAGTCGACAACCGTATATTTCACTACAAAGTGTTTTTCTCCTTGCCGCCCTTCCCAATCGATGTTTACGCCCTGCCCGACATTTGTCGGTTGTTGGGCTGCAGAGGTAACGCTCTGAATACCCTGAACCTGCTCCAATTCATTCTTAAAGGTATCGAAACGACTGATTAGGTCCGGATTGTTCATCAAAGTAACCACATTGTGCCGGTCGAGTCCCAGATCCTTTTCCCTGATGAATTGAAGCTGCTTGGATACAATTATGGTGGCGATGATAAGACCGATAGAAATGGAAAATTGAAATACGACAAGGATTTTGCGGAATTGAGGCCGTCCCTTTAGAATTCCAGCTATGTTTTTCATCGTTTCCAGCGGCTTGTAAGTCGACATGTGAAATGCCGGATACCAACCGGCAAGCAGTCCTGTCAAAGGCGCAACGGCAAAAACCAGGAAAATCCAATAAGTGACGGCATCCTTGGTAAGGCTCAACTCCTTACCGGTGAAGTTATTGAAAATCGGGAGAACGGAATGAGCTATGGCGAAGGCCAGCCCAAGGGCAAAATAACTCAAAAGGAGCGATTCTCCCAGAAACTGCATAACGATCTGAGGCCTTCGGCTTCCTATGACCTTGCGCAAGCCGATTTCTTTGGCCCGCCTGAACGATCGAGCTGTGGTCAGATTGGTGAAGTTGATACAGGCAGTGACCAGAATGAAAAGGGCGATAGCCGAGAATATAGAGACCTGCTTGACAAGTCCAGGACGGCCGTAAGCATAAAGATGAACCTTGGTCAAGGGCTGAAGAACCGGTCTGTAATTAGGCTTATAATCGAGATGGGGCTGGTAAATACCGGCAATTTTTTGTTCCACATTGTTTTTGTCCGTACCGTGCCGGAGTTGAACATAGGATGGCGCCACCCATTCTTCCCAGCGTCGGATGCGGTCCTCACCCAGGAGTTCGACGCGGGCGACCATATCGAACTGGAGATGGGAATTCGAGGGAACATCCAGCACAACACCTGTCACCGTGAAATCACTCTCGTGCTGGGCAAGGTAAAGGGTCTTCCCTATGGGGTCTTCGGCACCAAAGTACCGGCGGGCCGTTTCCTCGGTGATGACGATGGAGTTCTTGTCGGCTAAGGCCGTCTCCGCATTCCCTTTAACGAACGGAAAGGTGAACATCGTGAAAAACGACGGGTCCGTCAGGTAAATATGAAATTCGTCGAAATTTTTATCCTGATATCGGACTAACGAGCGGTGCCAAGGCCATACGCGGCAGGATTCTTCAATCCCGGAATATTTCTCCTTAAGCTCCGGACCGAGCGCATAAGAAACCGAAGCCCCGAATCCGTTGTCATCGACGGCATTCAATATCCGGAAAATCCGGCTCCTTTTCTCATGGAACCGGTCGTAGCTCATCTCATGTTGTACCCACAAGGAAATGAGAATGAAACACGTCAATCCCAGCGATAATCCAGCCAGGTTGATGGCGGAATAAATCTTTTGTCTTTTAAAACTTCTGACAGCTACCTTGATATAGTTGCTGAACATGGCAGTCTCCTAATAGTTCATGGCATCGATAATTGGTTACATTCAAAGCAAAATATGTGCCATGCGCTGTCCAAGAGAGATTTAAGGACTCAAAGGCTGTAATATGTCCGCCTCGGAACAACCTGTATCTGCTTCCGGACAGAAGGTATCGTCGGAAAGATAATACCTCGCCGCCTGAATATTACTCGCTTTGTGATATCCGGCTGTTATTTGATGCCCAGCTTCAAACCGAGCGACCACTCGGCCGTCGGTGCCGGCTGGTAAGAGTTGCCGTCCGGGTCAGGCTCTGTGAATCCGTAGTAAAGGGCGTTAAATATGTTGCGGCCGGACAGAATCAATTCCATAGGCATTTCCTGGAACTTGAACTTGTATGAAAAACGCACATGGACGAGCGCGTACGGATCCGTGCGGCCGTAACCGTTTTCGAGAATTCTGTTCGTCGCATCGATATACCAGGCACTTACGTATTCGAGCGAAACTCCGGCTCTCAAGGCTTCGGAGAATCGGTATCCCACATCGGCATAGAGCTGATGCTGCGGGGTGTTTGGAAGCCATGTGCCGGTGTACGTTTCCCCGGTGAGGGTTTCGACCGAATCATATTTGAAGTGCGAATACGTATAGGCCATCCTCATCACTACGCGTTCGATTGGATACCAGGCCAGGGACATCTCGATACCGTAGCGCTGTGTCGAACCGACATTGCCGTAAAAGGTTTCTAGAGGACGTGAAACGATCCGGTAGCGGCCGAAATCGTTCTTCGTGGCCAGATGGAAGATGGCGACATCGTAGCTCAACGATTTGCCGATCGTTCCTCTCCCGCCGACTTCCTGGCCGCTCGATGTAGCTGCAACGAGCTCGGCGTTGAAGCCGCCAAGCGTATACGGATTGTTAACGAGTTCTTCGGTCCCGGGAGGCAGAAATCCCGTGCCCCAACTGGCGTAGAGGCCGAAGTCAGGGAGCGGATTCCAGGTCACACCGATCCTGCCTGTCGCCCTTTTGTAAGCAACCTTTCCGGAAAGATCGATCCCGCCGGTTTGAAGATGATCCGCAAGGGTATTGGTGATTTGGTCGCAGCGGCCGATCACCGACACACCCCAGTGTGGGCCGATCTCCAGCCGGTCGAGAACGAAAATACCGGCCCCACTCTGGAACATCCTCTGGTCGGATAAGATGTCCGGCCCTTCTAAAGCACCGCCGAGATTCGGATGTTTGAGATCATTGATCGACTGCCAGCTGCAGTCGATCCCTGCACTCAGATGGTTCTTCATCCTGCCCTTTCCTGAGCTGTAATTGATTTGGAAGGTGAATCCGGGGAGGTCGAATTCACGGTGGATGACCGAGGAGGGCACGGCTTCCGTATATTCGTTAAAACGATAATACGCCGTTACTGTCAGGTCGAGATTTACTCCTAAGTCAATCGAGCCCGTCAGGCCGCCTGTCGCACGTTTAGTTCTCTGGTACTCGTTGAATGCGTAGGAATCGGGATTTGCCCGGCGGCGCAGGGCCTTCGGGTCGGAGCTGAACCAGTCTAGATTGAGGCCTTCGGGATTCTGGTTTAAATAGGCTGTCCAGCCGAGAATCGCCGTGATTTTAACGGATGGACTGATGGTGAAAGCGAACTTACCGTGGGCATTGTCGGCCTTGTATTCCGAATGATCGCGATACCCGTCGCCGGAGAGCATCGAATAGGAGATACTGTAATTCATGATGCCGGTAGTACCGCCGATACGGCCAAACCCTTTTTTAAACCCATAGGCTCCACGGACCAGGCTTGCGGTGCTTGAGATCGGTTCGGACCCGCCGTCATGGCTCAGAATATTGATGATACCGCCGGTCGAGCCGCTTCCGTAAAAAGCTGCGACAGGTCCTCGCAGGATTTCGATGCGTTTGACTGCGCTCCAATCGACATCGTAAAAATCGGAAACATAGCCGGAAGGATCGTTGATGGGAATGCCGTCGATGATCGTTTTTATGCCGCGAGTGCCACGTTCGGTCAGCAGTCCCTCGCCTCTGATCGAAAGATGCACCCGCTCACCGCCGGCCTGGTTGTCGACCTTAATGCCGGGAACGAGCTTCATCACTTCGTCGATGCCGATCGTTTTCGGTAGGGTTTCAAGGATGGCGTTTTCGACGACAGTGGTTGCCGCAGGATTCTTTTTGAGCGGGATTTCGACCCGAGGCGCCGTCACTGTGATTTCGACACTCGTTTGCGCCTGTGCATTTTCCTTTTCCTTGCGTTGCTGTTCTGTCTCCTTCTTCTGTTTCGCTTTCGACTGGCCCGTACCGCCCCCAGAAAGAGGCCGCGCTAACGTCGTACCTGCCATTAAAACGAATGAAAACAAGATTACCGGCAATCTCCTCCGGGCATTTGAGAACAGAAAATGCATTGAATGACTCCTCATTATTAGATGCACAATAAATAAAAATTAACCACGTATTGTGTAATTCTCTGGGCACGAAATCAAGAGGATTTTGTCCTGAATTTTGCATTGCAGCGAAAATCCGAACCAAATTTCTATGAGTACGTACTAGTCAATGTTCATGCGCTAATACAAATATCAGCAAGGAGGAGATTATCGGATGAAATTATCGACTAAACTTGGCCTAGGTTCCTTATCCGGCATTTTAGGGGCGGCAGGAATCATTATAGGGCCTATGGTAGGTTTTTCCGACCTCGCCCGGCCATGGAGTTTTATTCTTGGCTTTACATTCGGGCTGCTTACCGGCTTGGGAGCCGCGCTGGCAATTTCCGGACTTTTAGATAGGAGGAAAGAAAGGTCAGAAGGGTAGCGCAATTTTTCAACACCCCTTTAGACGGTAATTTGAACTATCCCTAGATGTGTTGGGGAAGCGAAGACGCAATCAGTCTTTCCCAAAGACAGAAATGCCAGGTCGAGTAGGGGAAATGCTTCTTATTCTATCGCTATGTTCAGTCCCGGACACTCTGTGTCGCGCTCGCGAACACTTTTTTTTCGTCGAACAAAACATTTTTTAGGCATCTTGGCCATAATATCAATTGGTATATTTAATGCATATGGATAGCTCAGGGAAGACATAATGCTCGCCGCCTACCTTAAGACAATAATCCGTACCATCAAAAAACATAAAGGCTATTCCCTTATCAATATCGCGGGGCTCAGTATTGGAATAGCATTGTTTCTTCTGATTATGTTGTTCGTTCAAAACGAGTCCGGTTATGACGGATTTAACGAGAATCTCGATCGTATCTACAGAATCGAATTAGGTGCCGGATGCGTGATGTCGACAGGCATTGCCCATATACTTGAAGGGCAAATCCCTGAGATAGAAAAGATTGTCCGCTTCTATCCGAGTTACGGAGAAGATTATTTAATCAAATATGAAGAGAATTTCATAAAAATACCTAATTTCGTGTTTGCGGACAGTTCCGTTTTCGAGATCTTTTCTTTTCCCCTAACTGCGGGAGATTCGGAGATCGTTCTCAAAAACCCATTTTCGCTGGTGCTGACGGAAAGCACTGCCAAAAGAATCTTCGGAACTAAAAATCCGGTCGGACAGACCATTCTTGTCGATAACAAATGGAATTTCAGGATTACGGGAATAATCAGCGATGTCGAAAAATCTCATATTCCGATAGATGCCATAGCCTCATTCTCCAGTTTGATCGACATTTTGGAGGTGCAAGATTTTTCTCAACTGGATGACGATTACGCTTACCCGACCTATGTTTTGCTTCCGAAAGAGCATGACTTATCAGCTGTGACCCAAAAAATCGATGCGTGGCTCAATGAACAACACGATTTTGAAGATGACAGGGGCTTCAGTCTGCGTCCCTTGAAGGGGCTCTATTTTCTCAATGAGAAACTTCTGGGGGATCAATACCGAAAACACGGAAACCGGCAGTTCATCCGGATATTCATCTTCATCGGCACCTTCATCCTGGTCATTGCGGGAATCAATTTTATCAATTTAGCCACATCGAGGGCGTCGAACAGGGCCAAAGAGGTCGGAATGAAAAAAGTGGTGGGGGCCTCCAGGAAACAGCTTGTCGGCCAGTTTTTACTGGAATCGGTTTTGACGACCGGCCTGGCTCTGATATTCGGCTTTATCATTGCGGAAATCCTGCTGCCCGTTTTTAACAGCATCCTCTCAGGCAGGCTGACCATCCTGTCGTTCCTCAAATTTCCTTTTCCCCTGTTATTTTTGGGAGGCGCTGTTGTATTGGGTATTATCACGGGTCTCTATCCGGCTTTGTATTTATCGGCTTTTGTACCGAATGTCATCTTGAAGGGAATGCTTACCAGAGGCCGCAACGAGGCTGTGTTCAGACGGATTCTTATTGTTTTTCAGTTTTCAGTCTCGATCATACTCATTATTGCCTTTTTGAGTGTTTTTAAGCAGATGAACTTTATGAAAAACGCAAACCTCGGTTTCGATAAAGACCATATTCTTGTGCTCGATAATAACCGAAATATCCAGCAAAAAAAGGATGTTTTGAGGACGGAATTGATGAGACATCCGAATATCTCGAATGTTTCCTTTTCCTGCAGAGTTCCGGGCGAAACGATGTGGACCTGGACCCCGAAAATTAACGGCAAGAAGGCGACCGTATCCGTGAATGCCGTGGATCCGGATTTTTTCCGTACGTATGGTGTCGAGATGTCAGAGGGAAGGGATTTTTCCTGGACGATCGTTTCGGACAAAAACAACAAATTCATCGTCAACGAAGCGGCTCTCCGATTTTTTGAGATGGACTCACCCTTGGATCAAAAGGTGGAAGAAGTGCCGAACGGCACTGGAACCGGTAAAATAATCGGCGTAGTCAAGGATTTCCATTTCAATTCCCTGCATACCGGCATCGATCCCGTGATTTTTTACTGGCTGGACTGGCCCCACCGTAAGGCCAGCGTTAAAATTTCTTTCGCAAACAGGACTCCATCGATGGCGGGAATGAAAAGCACGATGAGTTATATTAAAGAAAAATGGGAGGAATTGTGTCCCGATTTCCCTTTTGAGTATGCGTTCCTGGACGAAAGTTTCGACCGTCAATATAAAAGCGAGGAAAAATTATCCGACATTTTCATGGGTTTTGCTTTTCTAGCGATTTTTATCGCCTGCCTGGGGTTATTCGCCTTAGCATCATTCACTGCAGAAAAACGCACGAAAGAGATAGGTGTACGGAAAATCCTCGGGGCATCAAGCTTTCAAATAGTATTTTTATTAGGTAAGGAATTCACGAAATGGGTGTTGGTGGCCAACCTCATTGCCTGGCCGGTCGCGTTTTTTGCCATGAACAGGTGGCTCGGGAATTTCGCTTATCGCACGGATCTGGGGTTCGGAATCTTCATCCTCTCATCGGTGGGGACTCTGTTCGTCGCCCTGTTCACGGTCAGCTTCCAAGCTATCAGAGCGGCAGTAACCAATCCCGTCGATTCGCTCAGGTTTGAATGAACGGATTCCCTTAAATATAGAAATTTTATTTATGAATTCCTGGAACAACTCTATCGTAGACATTCGGACATGAATAAAGATTATAAAGGAATTTGCTCAAATAAGATTTGCGCGGAAGTGAGATTTCCCGTTTTCCTCTTAGTGCCGTGTCAATTTATCACTGACCAATCGGTTGAGGCTGATGCCTTCTTCTGCTGCTTGGATCGCAAGTCGCCGGTGGACGCCCGGAGGAATCCTCACCATGAATTTCCCGCTGAATTTTTTACCCGATAGCGGCGGGGGAGGGAATTCTCGCTTTGAAATCATATCTTGAACGACATCGGCCACAACTTTTCGAACTCCATCCAATGCCTCCTGCTGACTCGCAGCAAGCCAGCTCAGGCTCGGAAACTCAACACAAAGTCCGATATAATCCTGATCTTCTTCAGACCATGAGATTTTATAGGTATATCGATCAGTCTTTATGGGCATTTTCCCTCTCCCATTTTTCAATTGCTTTAAGGACCTGCTTCACTTGATATGCCTTTGCCTTGCCCTGTTCATTCTGAATATTGATTCTCGGATCACCCGGCCACGGCATTTTGTACACTCGGTGGCTGCTTTTTTTTATTCTATGAGGACCGAAATAATACTCACAAATTCTGAATAGATCCCTAAATCGAATATCGTTTGGATTTCTTCTCATCCTATTCAGGATGATTTTAATCTTGCTCATAAATGATACCAATAATGATACTATTGTCAAGTATTATTTTCTTCCCTCTGAAAAAAGACGATTTCCCGAATCTAAACTCTCATTTTGGTTTAGATCCTTGCTAAACCTTGACAATAGCCGACGATTCAAGATTAACTATCATTGTTTCTTAAGGAGATATTGTGATGACAGATTGGAAAGAACTGGACAGAGCGATCCGAAAGTATGTCAATCCGGCAACGCACCCCGTAGCTGTTAAGTTTCTCGACGATGAGGCCCAAATCCCTCCAAGAGCAAGGAAACCGCAAAGAGGTTTGAACTTGAAATTGGCCCCGTGTCAGGGAGCTGCCATGACACGGCTCTACGGATGGTCCGTTGCTTTCACCAAAGAAGACGTGGGGTGTGCCATCGCTGCCCATACCTATGGATGGGAAAGAGTAGGGGATACAAGCGGCGCTCTCCATTTCCTGACTAAAATGAATTATGCGGCTGATAAAGAGACGGCCGAAAAGATGTTTAAGGCATTTCCAACTCTCGAGACGAACCGTGAACCCGTCGTTCTTTTTTATCCGCTGAAAAATGCGGAAACAGATCCTGACGTTATTCTGATTTATGTCAATCCCGCACAGTGTATGAGACTCATCCACGGTGCGACTTACAACACAGGGAAGCCCTTGCTGAGCAGCTTTTCAGGAAGGGCAGCTTCCTGCTCGGAGGGTGTCATTGGCGCCCTTCAAGAGGGCTCGGTTAAAGTCGTGATTCCCGGAAACGGAGATCGTGTTTGGGCTGCTTGCCAGGATCATGAGTTGATAGTTGCTGTTGCCGCACATCACCTGGAATCTATCATATCGGGCTTGGAAAGAACGCATCAGTCAGGAATCAGATATCCCATTCCCACATATATGGGCTACGCTCCGGAGGTGGGATTGACCGTTCCTCTCTCAGACGTTTTCAAGCCCGAAGAGCTGCAGAAACTGTTTGTTAAGAAAGGCTGAAGCGACAACCATCAGATAATGAATATCTGGTTTTTGATAGCCATGGGGATATGGATTGTCACGAGTCTATTTCGGAGTTTCTATGAGGGAATGAGATTCAGAAAACCCGGCCTTCGAGAAAACAAAAAAATTTTTCGTATCCTGATGTTCGTCATGTTTTTCACGTGGTCAGCATGGGTTTTTATGTCCTTTTCAGATCCTGTAAGGTTCAATTTCGCATCCTGGCAAAAATATTTCGGAGTGGCCGTGTTCGCGGTTGGACTGGTGATTTTCGGCCTTTCCGAGATAACTAAGGAAGGGGTTGCAGAAAAAGGATTCCTCGTCACAAAGGGTCTTTATTCCAAAATACGGCACCCCATGTATTTCGGACAGATGCTCATGGCTTTCGGATTTCCCCTTTTCGCCCAAGGATTGGTGACACTGTGTTTATCGGTTATTTGGATAGCCCAGATTCTTTATTGGAAAGCTTTGGAAGAGAGGGAGCTGCTCGCTAAGTATCCTGAATACGAGGAATACAAAAAGAGAACCTGGTTTTAATTATCATGTTACAAAATGAATTATTTCACGTTATTTTTAAGAGCCGGATAAACTCGATTTGACACCTCTTGTCAATTCGAGTTCCTACAAGGACATTTTCATCACATTTTCACCGTATTTTTAAAACTTTATAATTGAAACAAAGGAATCGAATATTCTCTAATACTTTAGCGTATGCCCGACATTTTCAGTGTAAAGCATCCAATTCGGCAGCGTTTGATTTATTCGTGTTTCAGAGCATCCACAGGATTGGCTGAGGCTGCACGGATGGCCTTGTAAATCACGGTCATCAACCCGATGGATAAAGAAGCGACCAACGCTCCGATGAAAAAAATCGCGGGGATTTGTGTGCGGTAAGCAAAGTTGTTCAACCATTCATTGCCCGCGAAATATGCGAAAGGCCATGCGATGAGGTTGGCCAATCCAATAAGGATCAGGAATTCCCTGCATATGAGTGCTACAATCCTCCGAGCCGAAGCTCCTAAAACCTTGCGGATCCCGATTTCTTTGGTTTTCTGTTCGGCCGCAAAGGAAGCAAGCCCGAAAAGCCCCAGGCAGGCCACCAAGATGGCCATAGCCGTGAATAATTTGAGCAGCGTACCTGTTCGTTCTTCCGACAAGTACATAGAGGCAAAATCATCGTCCAAAAACTGGTAACTGAACGGAATATCCGGCAGGGTTTTTTCCCACATTCCCCGGACAGTTCCTAGGGTATCCTCAATACTATCCGGAGCGAACCGGAGGAACAGAAAATTCGTCCATTCCAACGAAGTCCATTGAATGACGAGAGGCTCGATTTTTCTTCTCAGAGGCTGGAAATGGAAGTTTTTGATAACGCCTACGACCTGCCCCTTCTGATCCCAGAAGGAGAATGATTTCCCGATTGGGTTTTCATAGCCCATAAGATCGGCCAGTTCTTCATTGATCAGGAAGCTCTCTGTTTTGTCGCTCGGGAATTCTTTCGAAAAATTACGGCCATGAGCGAGTGTCATCCCCATGGTGTCCACATAGCCATCGTCCGCTCCCATATAGGTCACATCCACCTTCAGGGATGGATCTTTTCCTTCCCAATCGAATCCGCTGGAGCTCCAACTGGTAAAGGAGGGCCTCTGGGTAGCAACGGCGACGTTCAAAACACCTGGGGTGTCGGCCAGTTCGGCTTTGAGGGTTTCCAGTAACGGCCGGCTGTATGACCGGATGGGGATGGCAACGACTTGTTCTTTATTCCATCCCAGATTTCTTTTCTTGATGAACGTCATTTGTCTGGAGACAACGCCTGTTCCGATAATGAGGGCAGCTGATAGGACAAACTGGACTACCACCAGGCTCCGGCGAAAAACAGTGTTTCCTGTCCCCGATTTCAATTTTCCCTTGAGGGTGTTGACGGGCTGGAACGATGCCAGGAATAGGGCCGGATAACTCCCAGAGATAAGGCCTGTCAACCAAGCGATTCCGGCCAGTCCCAGAACCAACACTCCGGCATTCGTTGAATTCCAGGACATCTCCTTCTCGGCTAAAGAACTGAAAGCAGGCAGAACAACGGAAACAGCCGCCACGGCTAGCGCCAACGCAATGAAGGCAAAGAAGAGGGACTCACCGTAAAACTGCCGGATGAGCTGCGACCGTACGGCGCCCACGACTTTCCTTAAACCGACCTCTTTAGCCCGGTTTGCCGAACGGGCGGTGGAGATGTTCATAAAATTGATACAGCCGATAATCAAAACAAAAATAGCGATAATCGAAAAGATATATACAGACTGAACGGCCAGAATCTTTTCATAGCCTGAGTAGGTGTACAGGTGGACCTTTGTCAAAGGGAGGAGTTCGAGTAACATCAAGCTGCGCGGGACTTTTGTAGCGATAAATCCGCTGATCTTTGCGCCGACCGCTTTTGCCGTAACGCCGGAGTGCAATTGAACCCAAGTGTAAGTCTGGTTGTTGGTGAAATTGTCATCTGTCCGGCCGGTAGAATCGAGATACGCGTAGGGGATGAGAACATCGAACCGGAGAGAGGAATTTGTAGGGATGTTTTTTAAAATTCCTGTAACCTTGAAATCGGCGGATTGGGCCACGTTTATCACTTTGCCGATCGGATTTTCATCGCCGAAAAATTTAGCTGCCACCCGTTCCGTCATCACCAGGGACGAAGTACCAGACAGGGCCTTTTCGGGATTCCCCTGAATCATCGAGAAGGTAAACATTTTGAGAAATGAGGGATCTACTGCCCATACTGCGTACTCCTCAAAGACTTTTTCTTCGTACCGGATGAGTTGGGCGTTCAGGTTCTGGACACGAGTGGAGTCTTCGATCTCGGGGATTTCAGCCTTGAGGGCAGGCCCAAGGGGGTGGGGTGTCCAGTAGATATGGAGGGTCCTGCCGTTGAAGTTTTGATTGGATTCTACTCGGCAGATCGAGGACGCATTTTTGTGAAAGCGGTCATAGTGAAGTTCATCAAGGACCCAGAGGCCGATCAGGATGCAGCAGGTCATTCCCGCCGCAAGACCAAAAATGTTCAGGAAGGCATAACCCTTGTGACGGATGATATTTCTCAAAATAATTTTCAGATGGTGGCTCCACATGGATAGACCTCCCGATGGACAAACTTCTTTTTTTAAAAGACGTTCGACACGACCAAATGGTTGCTACCTCGCTGGCTCGGACCCCATGCTGCATAAACATTGCACATCAAAACACATGAAACATCCCGGTCCATCTCCGATCTCATCAAAGAAACCATCAGGTATTCGCTGGCAGAAAATGCTGAGGACTCGGCAGCCCTTAAAGAGAGGAACTCCGAATCTCTTCTGGTGTCCAGCTTACCTGGTTGACTCAGCTTTGGGAAGTTGATATTCTTCCAGTTAGGCTAGATATCCAGAGGGAAAAAGGCGAATAAACTGCCCTAATTGCCGACATGAGAATCCTGATGATACACTTTTCTGCGGTCAATGTGGCGGACCTTTAAAACAGGATGAAGGTATTTCGGTCACCAAGACTCTGATAACGCCTAAGGCAGGTCTGCAAAAAGGTAACACGCTGGCGGGAAGATATACCATCATCGAGGAGCTGGGTAGAGACGGGATGGACGTAGTCTATAAAGGGTTGGCGAAATATTCCTTCTATCTTCAGCGTCTGATTACACCCCTGTTAAAACAATCTGACCTATGACGGAAGCATCCCAGGAGTTTTTTCTCCTTGATGTTTGTCATCGACAGGTCGTCTTCATCATCCCCGAGATGCTGCGTCTGTTCTTCCGTTACAATAGCCAACCCGTTCCTTCCGAGTGGGTTCTGGGGTGCTCGATCGAGCGCTTTTCCTCCTGGGAGATTTTTTACTCCATATCACTTCTGATTGAAAATACTATTCTTTTGCATCATCCGTTCAATATCCACAATCTCACGGGGTGCCATGTTAGATAAGATTCTGTTGCCATTTTCTGTGATCAAAATATCGTCTTCGATGCGGATTCCGATATTTTTGTATCTTTCAAATGCTTCTTTTGTTTCTTTAAGAAACTGTGCCCTCTCATCTTCTGGCACCTTGTTTTTTATGAATACAGACTTCCGCATGTTCTCCGAAATGTATAATCCCGGTTCGATGGTACTCACCATGCCCGGCTCAAATAGCCTTTCCCGAATTTTTTCGCCCTCATAATCACCTACATCATGTACATCCATTCCCAGCCAGTGACCAACACCATGAAAAAAATAGCAAAGATGTTGCCAGTTGCTGTTCCGGTCAGTGATCAAACCCAACTGAAATAGGCCGTCTTTGGCCACATCGGTGGCTGTATCCAGAAAAGACTGGTAGGATTTGCCCGGAACCATTTCCTTTATGCCTGCTTCCTGTGCATCCAGAACGATTTGATAAATCTCTTTCTGCTCTTTGGTAAATCTGCCGCTGACCGGAATGGTTCTGGTAATATCTGCCGTATAATACCCGTACTCGGCTCCCACATCCATGAGCAACAAATCTCCTGCTTGTGTCTGCCTCGTGTTCTCTTGATAATGCAAAACGGTTGCGTTCGGACCCGAACCAAGAATCGACGAAAAACCGTTGCGTGGCGATCCAGTGCTCCTAAAAACATACTCAAGGATAGCTCCTGCCTCATATTCATACATCCCGGGCTGGAATGCTTTCATCACTTCTATCAATCCATCACAGGTTATTTGAACCGCTTTGGACAAGAGCGCTATTTCTTCCGGCCCTTTGTAAACCCTTAATTCTTGAATCAGCGGCAACAGATCCTGCAATTGTCTTGGCCGAACGACTCCATGGCTGTAAGGAAAAATAGAGACGATCATCTCATATAGTTCTTTATCGTCATAATCCATATAGATGACATCCTTTTGTGTGACCATGGTTCTCAACATCTCTTGGAATTGGTCCAGCGCATAGGCTTTATCAGCTCCGAATGTCTGAACGGCGCCATCAATCCCAGGCAAATCGCCATGCCAGAGTGCATCCATTAAATTTCTCGGTTTTACAAAAAGAATAAATTGTTGTTCAACATAAGGGATGAGAACCAATACCGATTCAGGATCATCAAGCCCAGTCAGATAATAAAAATTGCTGTCGGAACGAAAAAAATATTCTTGATCATTATTTCGGATTACAGGTTTGGAATTCCTCAGAATTGCAATACTGTTGTGCTCCAACTGGTCCAAAACCTTTTGCCTGCGCAGGACAAAAATGTCTTTGTCAATCGGTTGGGCGGAAAGCGAAAAAAAGCAAAGAAAAATTGCAATCAAAACGGAAAAATGCTTCTTCTTAATCATCCCCGACTCCTCTCCTAAGTTTTGTATTTATTAGAATTCGATTTTTAGAGCCCGCCGGCAACGATAGGATTTTTGCCTCTCTTGCCCCTCCAGTCATCGTGGGGAAGCATAGATTAAGACAGCTGTCCTGAGAGGTCAATAGCGAATGGCGCGAAATATAAATTTTTCACTCCTCAGACTGATCAGATTTCTTTTCCATCATTCGTTGAAATCGGGGATTATTGCGAAGGGGATCCAATCTCGGATGAAGAGAGAAGAAAGGCATGGAATGATAGCATGGGATGGATAGCAAGTAAGCGATCTGATCCATGGCGTCATCGTACTTACCTGTTATCGTATAGATAGAAATCAGATCCATAATTCGATCCGGCCCCAGAAGCGCATCTTTTGTCACTGGATACAACTCGACAGCTTTTTTCCCTTCACGGATCGCATCCTCTTTACGGCCAAGGCTGGCATAGGCAAGTCCGAGCGAACTGTGCACCCGGGGATCATCGAGCTGTTCGGAGATCGCCTTCTCCAGCAGAATCCGGGCTGATTCATAGAAAGATTCGGCGCGCTGAGAATCTTTCAAGAGGCTGTAAGCCCACCCTTCGGTTAAGGACTTCGGCATATAGGTGGATTGAAGTTCAATCACTTCTCCAGAGATTGTGGAAATTTGGTCCAATGCATCCTGATAATTTCTTTCGTACATATCCTGCAAGAATAAAAACCAAACTGAGCTGGGGGAGTTTTTATCAGGCATTTCTTCAAGCGAAGATCTGGCACTTTCCAGGTCTCCCTTCCAGCACCAAAAACACATCGCTTTGATTATATAAGCCCACTTATTATCAGGAGCAATATGAATAGACTGGTCGCAGTATCGAATGGAATCACTGTACCTGCGAATACAAAGGTATGAGTGAGCCAGTTCAGCCATAAGTTGTGCACTCTGCGGGCTGAGCGCAAGGGCAGACTCAAGGTTCTTGATGGCACGCTCAAATAATCCCTGGCGTCTCCATACATACGCAATGTTAGTTAAGAGTTCATTGTTATTGGGTAAACTCTTTGCCGCAATAGAGAATTCTTTGAGCGCCCGATCATAATCGAGTCGCCCTTGATAATAATAATAGCCAAGTGCCATACGTGCATCAGGAAGGCCCGGCTGAAGCTCGAGGGCCTTATCCACGGCGTTTTTCGCTTTTGTTATGCGTTCATCCGTATGATCGTAGCCAAAAAAGTATAGGCTTCTATGGGCGTCAGACAGTTTGACATAGGCTAGGGCGAAATTGGGATCCAGTTCAACGGCTTGCTCGAGTGTCTTTAGAGCCTTTCGATATCGATCCTCTGGAGCGTGTGAATATTGAAGATAATCCAGTCCTTGGAGATAAGCCTGGTAAGCCACCACATTTTCCGTCAACCTGGCCTCAATTGTCTTTTGTTCTGATTCTGTTAAGGTGATATCCAGTTCTCGAACGACCTGTGCGGCGATATCAGATTGAATGCCGAAGATATCCTGAAATACCCGATCGTATCTTTCAGACCAGAGATGCGTATCATCCGAGACTCTAATAAGCTGGGGTGTTATGCGTACGCGGCTTTCATCTCTTCCAGTACGATCCCAACGCACGGTTCCCTCCAGGATAAAATCGACATCCAACTCATTTCCAATTTGTCTCACTGTTTTATCGGTATTTTT